>CBDUFM010000020.1:0-12130 GCA_965366325.1 uncultured bacterium | reverse complement strand
AATTACTTTGCATGCAGATACGCACATACAGATCAAGCACATGCATGCACAACAGCGAGACCGTACACTACAGTTTTATACGGGCTCCCTACAGGCAGATGTGAAGAAACAAAAACGAGGGCGTTCATTTAAAATTAATGCAATGCATGCCGACGTACGTGTTCTTGGCACACGATTTCATATGCAGGCAAATGACGACTTTGCGGCCTTACAGTTACATGAGGGGCGCGTTACCTTCACTGATCATGCGACAGAACGGACAACGACCTTGGATGCAGGCGAATCAATTAGCACGCAAGTACATGTAGTTGAAGGGTCGGATTCAGGAGTGAAGTCGTCGCCGTTGCAGAATAAATCTACATTGCTGCCGGTTCAAGAACAAGCACTCGTGATATACGCATTCACGGAAGGTGTGGGTGATCGTATTCATGATTCATCAGTGCGCGATGAGGCGCTGCATCTTCGCATAACAGATCCAGCTCATGCTGATTGGGAGAAAGAAAAGGGGTTGCGTGTTAAGGGCGCTGCTGGTATTGCGAGTCTGCTAGCAGCCAAAAAAATAAGTGAAAACATAAAAAATAAGAAAACGTTTACCTTTCTTATTCAGATGCAGGCGGATCACCTTAACTCAGAGACAAGCCGTTCTGGCATGGATCGATTAATAACCTTATCACAAGACACGAAACGCAGAAATTTGTCGATCGGCATGGGTGAGATGAGGCATAGCCCAGCGGCATTGGCTATGCGCATGCGCGGAGAGCAGGCGACAAAAACAGATTTGAATGGTTTGCCTGCCTTAGTTTCGCAAGAAGTGCCAGCACTGAAGTCACTAGAACTTGTACAGATAGCAATCACCTTGGACGAACAGGGGCGCCTCCGTTACCTCGTGAACGACACAGAGGTTTTCAGTATGCGCAGTAAGCCTGATTTCAGCACTTGGAGCCTCAGTTACCATTTGGGTTTGGCCCAAGAAATAGAGCCATCTGCTGTTGGTCGGGGAAGTAAGGCAAATTTAAATAGTGAGATTGGACAAGCGCGCGCATGGATTGGGACATTGTACCATGTAGAAATTTATGACCGGGCCTTAAACGACGCTGAGATAAAGCGTATCTTCAAACACGTAAATTAAAGAAATAGTGTTAAGGTTTTGTGTAATGCTCCATTAATAGGTGCAACCCTAGGAATGGAGATCAAGATGGAAGCCAATCTCATAGACCAAGCAATTGCTCAAGAAATTTTCGGCTACATTCGTGTGGATTTTAAACCAAGTCAGTGCGAGCGTGATGCATGGGTGGTAGTTACTTGGATGCACGCGCATGCGCATCCGTTGGATATAAAACGCATGGCACCCACACAAATATGTGAGCAATGCCTCCAAAGCACTGGCACGCACCGATCATTAGTCTGTGCATAAACGCTTTTAACTGCGCTGTGCGAGAGCTATGCCGCGTTGAGAAAAACCGTGTTAAGGATTACGTGCTTTCGCCATTTCAATGTAGATACCTAATCAATGAGCATCTCAAGAGGAGAACGATGATGTTACCCCTATGCAAAATAGTAGCAGTGTTGCTGTGTCTGCCTTGTCTACCAGCAGTGGATTTTGCTGCGCCCAACGATATTGCCAATGGATCCGTTAGTGGGGTGAGCTCCATGGATGCTGGTGATATTAATGGTGATGGACGTGGCGATGTGATTGTCATCGAAGGCGGCAAACATGCCGGTGGGAGGCTGACATTTGCTTGGTTTGCAGCACCAGCGAACGCACAAGGTCCATGGACACGCCACAACTTTGGCAACACCAGCCCACTGCGATCGTTTCTGGGTGCGGCGAAACTGGCAGACATGGATAATGATGGGGACCTCGATGTCATTGTGAGTTCTGATAATCATTCCGGTGGCAGTAAACAGGGCGATGTATTAATTTATGTGAATCCAGGCCCAGCTGCCGTTAACGGCACATGGTCTTATCACAAGGCCAATACGAGCACGCTGCCAGTGCACCATATGAACGATATGGAAATTGCGGACTTAGACGGCGATGGTAAAAATGATATCATTGTTCGAGCCTTAGAGCCGAACCAAATTCATATATTTTTTCAAGATAGTATTTCCTCCTATCAACATAAAACCATAGATAGCGGCATAGAGCGCTCTGAAGGTTTGTCGGTTGGGCAATTGGATAGTGATGGTCTACCTGATATTACCTTTACTGGTCATTGGCTAAAATCACCGAGTAATCCACGCACACAACATTACACAAAATTAAACATTGATTCAAACTACAAGAATGCCAATCAAAATACCAAAGAAGCAATTGGTGATATAGATGGCGATGGTCTCAATGATGTGATTATCAGTCCAGCGGAAGCGTACCGCAACGGAGGAAATGCCAGTCTTGCTTGGTATAAAAACCCAGGAACCACAGCGAGTGCAAATTGGCAGAAACATACACTGGTCAGTAGCACCAATAACACCCATACAGTTAAACTAGGTGACATGGATAATGATGGTGATTTGGATGACGTTACCGGAACACCGTGGTCGAATAATGCTTCAAGCATTTCCGTGCGGGTCTATTATAACAATGGCGTCGGCAATTTTGGCGCTGCCCAAGTTGTAACATCAGGAAAAGGTCTGTATTCTGGTGTCGTTCATGATATCGACGATGACGGTGATTTAGATATAATTGGGCAAAATAAATATGCCGGTTCATCAAAGCCCTATGTCTATGAAAATTTATTGGAAACGACTGGTCCGAGTAATCAACCACCACGCGCACATATATCTGCATCGACGACAAGTGGCGTGATGCCATTGGCTATAGCCTTTACTGGCAATGCATCTACAGATGCGGATGGTACTATCGTTGATTATGCATGGGATTTTGGAGATGGCAGCAGTGGAACTGGGCTTGCGCCGAGCCATACGTATACTTCGGCAGGTACATTTACAGCCACATTGACAGTGACTGATGATGATGGCCTGAGCGCAATCGATACGGTGAATATAAATATTTCTGCGACAAGCGCAGCTCGTGATGCTTATGCAAAAATAGAAGCCGAGTCATTTGATAGTAAAAGTGGAATCGGTATTTATAATGGCGGCACCGGAAAAAAGATCGGCTCTATTGAAAACGGTACCTATGCTGTTTATCGGCAGCTTGCATTTGATACGGGTGCGACTGGTTTTACTGCATCAGTGGCGAGTAATACATCTGGTGGCAGCATCGAATTGCGCATTGGTTCCGCAACAGGTACCTTACTTGGTAGCTGTGCCGTTCCGGGTACGGGTGGATGGAATAAGTTTATTGATGTGAGTTGCTCACTGGTAGGACACAGTGGGACTCATGATTTGTATATGGTCTTTAGCGGTGGAAGTGGCTCTTTATTGGATGTTGATTATTTTCAATTTAATCAGGGTGGTGAGCCAGAGAATGTCAAGCCTGTAGCACGGGCAGAGGCGTCAACGCAGAGCGGTGTAGCGCCGTTAGAGATAAACTTTCATGCCGATGCTTCGAGCGATGCTGATGGAAGTATCGTGTCATATTCTTGGGATTTTGCAGACGGAACTTCAGCAACGGGTGCACAGGTATCGCATACATTTAATCAAGCTGGGACGTATGTTGTAACAGTCGTCGTTACTGATGACGCAGGTGCGACTGATCAAGACACACTATTAATAAACCTTACGGAGGCTGGTGCTGCCCGTGATGCCTATGCACGCATCGAAGCAGAAAGCTATGACAGCATGAGCGGTATTGGCATATACCCTGGTGGCAGCGGAGAAAAAATTGGCTCAATAGAAAATGGAACCTACGCCATTTATGAGGCAGTAGATTTCGGAACTGCTGCGAGTGGTTTGCGTGCTACGGTTTCCAGCAAATCAAAAGGTGGAACGGTTACAGTGCATCTTGGTAGCAATACCGGAACAACAATCGGCAGCTTTGATGTACCCAAGACCGGCAACTGGAACAATTTTGTAGATGTGGAATGTGCTATTAGTGGCGCAAGCGGTATCCACGACCTTCATTTCGTGTTCAGTGGCGGCAGTGGCGCCTTGTTCGACATTGATTATTTTCAATTTGAACAAGGGGGTAATCAAGTACCACAAGCGATTGCGGCAGCATCGACATTGAGTGGTCCAGCACCATTAGCGATTAGCTTTGATGCCTCAGCTTCGCAGGACAGTGATGGAAGCATCGTAAGTTATGCTTGGGACTTTGGTGATGCAGGAACTGCATCGGGCGCAACAGCATCATATACCTATACGGATGCGGGAACTTATGAGCTTGAATTAACAGTAACTGATAACCAAGGCGCTACTGCAGTCGATACCTTAAGCATTACGGTTACAGATGAGAGTGTAACTGGTGTGAATGCCTTTGCACGCATTGAAGCAGAGGATTTCGATAGCAAAAGTGGCATTGGCATTTATCCAGGTGGAACGGGCAGGAAAATCGGTTCCATAGAGAACGGTACTTACGCTGTTTATGAAAATATAAACTTTGCTAGCGGAGCGGTACAATTCGAAGCATCGACCGCAAATAAACACGCAGCAGACGCTCGTATTGAATTACGTTTAGGGAGCACAACAGGTAATCTGATAGGAAGTTGTAACATTCCTGTAACGGGGAATTGGAATGCATTTGTTGATGTGAGCTGCCCTGTCAGCGGCGCAAGTGGTGTGCATGATCTCTATTTTGTATTTGTGGGCGGTACGGGTTCATTATTAGATGTTGATTATTTCCAGTTTGTGCAATCTGTGCCTGCATTAATTGCTGCGCCTATGGCTGTTGCGATAAATTTCCAACCAGCAAGCGCCGCTACTGTTGATGGCTATTTAATCGATAGTGGTGCCGTATTTGCAAATCGCCAAAATGGTTTTAGCTATGGTTGGTCGGCAACAAACGATGCGGCACGCGATCGCAATCATATGCAGGCGGAAAATCAACTGGAAGACACCCTCAATCATTTTAGTAAAAACGGCGATAAGACTTGGAGCATTGCCCTGCCGAATGGTAGCTACGACGTGTATATTCGGTGTGGAGATCCAACGGCCACAGATCAAGTGAATACCTTGTACATTGCAGACTATCTATTTACCGATGCTGATGGAGCAGATAACTATGATAGTATTGATGTGCGTGTTGTTGTTAGTGATGGTCAGTTGACCATTGCTCCTGCACCTGGCGCTCAGAATGCTAAAATATGTTATATTGAAATCATGGCCGTGATGGCAGGTAATGGCTAGTCTGCATCTAGGTTTAGGATAATCCATGCCCCAGTGACTGTTGAGTCATTGGGGCAATATTCATTGCTAATACGATCTTATTGGACTTCTTACGTCGATGTCTGAGGGCGAGTTGTGAGCATTGGGACGAGGTTGTCGTTTGAGGATGCCCATGCGCTTATATACGTTAAATATGTATCTGTTTGATTCCTGTTTATTTCCGTGCGGCACAGGCTGGGCGGCCCAAAGGCCATGTCTTGCCAATTGCCGGATTCGATGCCGGGAAAGGTGTCCGCGTTAGGAGCGCTAAGTAAAAGTGGCCAATGGTAAATCTATGGCACATATTGCGCACAATGACTGGGACGAAGAAAACGCTATCCGTGCGTTAATCGCCGGTGACGGTGTGGATTTAGAACCGTAGCTGCAATCAGCTGCTATAATAATCGGCGTAAAACTGTGCCCACCAATCGCGGTCATTATGAGCGGCGTTCTCTTCGGCTAGGGCATTCGCTGCAGCACCGATAAGCATAGTCAAAAACAAGCCGACAATAATGGTGGCCGCTTTAATCTTTTTAGAGAGCGTAAAATTAAATTGTTTTTTGATATACGTCGTTGTCGGTGGCAAAAGGACAGCGCCCATGGTTACCCAGAGCACGAGGACAATTGGATAGGGTGAATTAAGCCCGAGTAAAATAAACACAACGCCAAAGAACCAGGCGATGCCATCAATAATTTTTTTGCTGTTATCGACTGCGCTGCTGTTGTGCGAGTCGCTCGCCGCTGCTGTGTCGTTGGTCTGGGCCGTGTTGTTGGTTGTTGTTTGCTGATCGGTCATGTATTTCTCTCTAGCTGTAAATCTTATAAACGTTCACACACCTGCATGCCTTGCTGACTTTTTATAGCGTTGCTTCCGCGCGCTCCGCGGCGAATGCGCAAGCTCATTTATTTCGCCGCTCCACGTGCTCATCTCCTTGATCCAGCAAGTTTTTACAAACTTCCATGCCTTGCTGGATTATGTCCGGAATCCCAACGCCTTCGTAGCCGTTGCCGATTAGATACAGACCCTCTTCGGCTTTTTGGAGTTCGCGAATCTTAGCGACACGCTCTAAATGGCCGATGGATGGTTGTGCCATGGCTTTGCTGTAACGGGTGATTTTGCTAAAAGTTGGTTTCGCGGTGATCTTACACAAATCTTTGAGATCATCGAGGACAGCACTAATAATTTCGGCATCACTGCGTTCTAATTGATGGCCTTGTAATGCGCCGCCGACAAAGGCACGCAAAACAGTGGTGCCATCAGCGCTGCGGTTTGCATATTTGTTACTGGAAAACGTACAGGCAATCATGCTGCGCTTTTCAATTGCGGGTATAACAAAACCAGAAGCCGCGGGTACAGCGGGTATATCTGCTGTGGCAAAGCCGAGATTAATCGTCGCTACGTTTGCATAGGGAATTTGGCTGATGGCGTCGCTTAGTTCGCGGTTGTGTGTAGCAAGTAAATCGGCATGGCTGTGTGCGGGTCCGCATAAACAGACAATATCTGATTCAATTTTTTCGCCATTTGAAAATTCGCTCATCCAGCGGCCATTTTCTTTGGTCACGTTGTTGGCGCTATAGCCAGCATGTAGTTGATCCGCTTTGAAATGGCTAATTAATGCATGGGCAAGACTCTGCAGGCCGCCTTTGAGTGAAATGAATAAACCGTAACGTGGGCCACTGGTGCCAGCGTTGGCTTTGGGGTTGGCTTTTTTCTGTGCCTTGCCACGAATCATCATCGCTTTAATCAGACTACGATGCTCGCGTTCCATCTCAATAAATTGCGGCATACAGGCGCGCAGACTTAAATGCTCAGGATCGGCGGTGTAGATACCACCGACCATTGGCTGCGCGATCCGCTCGAGGGCTTCTTTGCCAAGACGACGGCGCACAAAATCAGCGAGGCTCTCGTCGTGATCTTGTTTGCTACGCGGAAGTACTAAATCGAGCAACATGCGAAATTTGCCGCCTAAGCTAACAATGGGTGAGCAAATAAAGGGCCAGATTTTTCCGGGTGCCATCAGGTATAAACCGGGTGGTACGGCAACCAAACGATTGCCACGTGCAATTAAAGCTTGGCGGTTTTGGGTTACCGTTTCTTGGACCTGATTTTCGATGCCTAACTCTTTAATTAAGGTCATTGCCGCGGGCTTGGTGCGAATTATTGAGTCTGGACCGAGTTCTAAAACACAGCCGTGTTCTTCAGCGGTTTCGGTCACACCACCCCAGTGCTGATTACTGTCGTATATGTTAACCGTGTAGCCTTGTTTTTGCAGGCGCCAAGCCAGCGATAATCCACCAATGCCGCCACCAATGACAGTTGCGGTTTTGCTCATCGTTTGCTGTATTCCTGAATAAAGGCGATCAGGTCAATGACTTGTTGTGGGTCGGTTTCTTTAATGATACCGTGACCAAGATTAAAAATATGGCCCGGTGTATTGTCAACGCTGTCGAGGAGATTTTTTGTTTTCTCCAGCAAGGTTTCTTTCGGCGCGAATAAGAGTGTTTGATCAAGGTTGCCTTGGACGCTGACGTCTTTTGCGCCACCAAGTGCATCCCAAGTTGTTTTGAGATCGCAAGTGCCATCAATACCAATAACGTCACAATCAGTTTGTTTAAATAAATGTAATAAATGACGCGTATGCGTACCGAATAAAATAACCGGAATCCCTTTGGGGAGTCCATTAACCAGTTTAATCATATGCGGCAGTAAATAGGTTTCGTAATCGTCAGCGCTGATATTACCAACCCAGCTATCAAATATTTGTAAGCATTGTGCGCCAGCTTTGACCTGGCCGCTTAAATACTCAATAGAGGCAGCGACTAAAATTTCCATTAGCGCATGCCACGCATCCGTGTGGCAATACATCATGGTTTTGGTTTGGACGTATTGTTTGCTGCCGGCACCTTCACAGGCGTAGGAGGCGAGGGTAAACGGCGCGCCACAAAAACCAATTAAGGGTATATTATCCGGCAGTTGTGAGCGGCAAAGTTTAACCGCGTCATTAACATAGGAACAGGCATGCGCTGCTTTGATCGGATCGCCGAGGGCCTTCACTGATGCGAGATCAGTAAGCGTTGGTGAGAGGCGCGGGCCTTCACCTTTGCCAAAGGTCAGGTTCATGCCCAAGCCTTCGAGGATTAATAAAATATCGGCAAAAATTATCGCAGCGTCGGCGCCGATAATACGTTGTGCATCAACAGTGACCTTAGACGCGGCTTCGGGGTCTTTGCAGAGACCGAGGAAGGAGTAATTCGCGCGCACATCACGGTATTCTTGCATGTAGCGACCGGCCTGACGCATTAACCACACGGGTGTATGTGGTACCGGTTCACCACGACAGGCACGCATGAAGGGCGCATCCCAGAGTACGTCAGGTATGGATTGTTGATTGCCGTCTGTGCGTATTTTAGCCATAAATTCTCTATCGTCGTCCTAAATCGGAGTTGCGGAGTTCTTTATCCGCTATCTAAGTCACTCGTTTACGGATGCTATATCCTCGGGCTGTGTCCGCCAGCGTTTGTGCCACCAGACCCACTGCTCGGGATGCCGTCGCACGAGCTGTTCTTGGTAGGCCATGATCCAATCGGTCATCGCTTGTACATCGGCCTCATCATTGTCGGTTTTTTCAAATGTTTTGCGCGGGCCCCAGTGAAATACAAAGTAACCAGCATGTTCATAAAAATAACAGGGTTGAATCGCTACGCCTTGGTTGCGCGCTAATTTAGCGGGGCCACTTGGGGTATAGGCAGGGATGCCAAACCATGGACTAAATATACCGGGAAAGCGCGGCAAATCTTGATCGGGCACCATAGTCACCGAGCCACCACGACGCAGGGCACGGGCACAGGGGAGCAGGCCTTGTTCCTGATAAATGATTTTAGCATTATTGTTTTTGGTGCGCATATGCGTCACTACAAAGTCATCAAGAAATTCACTGCGAAGTTTTTTGCCAACCGAAAATATTTGCCCGGCTAAGCCCATAAAACGCATCTGTAATTCCCAATTGCCAAAATGCCCACCAAGCAGAATGGTGCCTTCGCCGCGTTCATGTGCTGCGCGATGAGCAAGGAGGTTTTCGTAGCCTTCTACTTTGATTGCTTTATACAGATCTTTATTGTTTACATTTAACAAACGCAGGGTGCTAAACATGGTACGGCCAAAATGGCCAAAGCAGCGCACGCAGGTTTTATGTATCCACTGTTCATCAGCATCAGGATAGGCACGTCGTAAATGGGCGCGACAGCGTTTGACGTCACGCATCGGTAAATAGCCCATGGCATAACCAAGACGCAGGCCAATTAAACGCATCGCTGGTAGTGGGATGATACGGAGGAAACGTAGTCCAAGGCCTAGTAGAAAGCTAACCAGGACATGCTTTTTTATGTGAAGCTGTTGTTCAGGCGCTTTGGATTTCATTTACGGTTTTGACTCGCAGGCACAGGGGCTTTGCTGACAATTCTGACAGACCTTATTGTATTTGGCTTCGGTAACAGCGGCTAAATCAATATCCGCTAAATGTGCCAAAGAGGTAAGCCAGGCGAGACAGTCAGCAAATTCACCCTCTAAATCATGTTTTTCAGGTTCACGCAGAGCCTCAGCTAATTCGCCAACTTCTTCCATGAAATACATGAAGGTGCCAGCGACGCCACGCTCGCTGTCTTTTTTGCCATAAGTATCAGCAATGTGTTTTTGAAAGGCCTGCAGGTCCATTAAATACCGGCCCACTGTGCGCGGATGCGTTCGCCCCACTGTGCTAACTGGGCGTTCACTTCTTCTTGTTCGCTGCCATAAGAACCGCCGCCGAAACGATGGCATTCATCGTGGCTGTGACGCGGAATAAAATGAATATGGACGTGGGGAATTTCCTGACCCGCTTCTTTGCCATCACGGATCAAGACACTGACGGCCGGAGCTTGGGCGGCTAGTTTGACGGCCTTACTCAGCGCTGAGATGTACTGGCCCATGCAGGCTTGGGTGCCACCGGGTAAGTCGGCAAGAAACTGAACCGGATCGCGCGGAACCAAGAGGCAGTGCCCCGGAGCAGCAGGGAAAATATCGAGGAAGGCGACCCAGCGCTCGTCCTTGAAGATGAATTCGCCGGGGATCTCACCGGCAATAATTTTGCTGAATAAAGTCATGTTTGCGATGTTCAGGGTCGGCTTCTCAGGGCAAGCTTGGTGCTTGTAGCCGGCGTAACAGGTTTACGCTCTTATTCGTTAAGAGGTGCACGCATGCAACAAATTCCTGAACCGATCTGGCAACGTATGTTACCTAAGATAAAAGAGTTATGTCCCCGTCTCACGGCGGAAGACTTAAATGAGTGTGCATTGCGCTTTGACCTGCTCACGGCAAAAATCCAGAATCGCCATTGGATTAGCCGTAAGGATGCCGAATCAACGGCGTTTTCTATAATGAAAGATGCAGAAGCATCCGCCTAGAGCTGGCGGCTTCCTGCGATTCGAACACGCTACCAGCCATTCTCCGTAACTGACGAGCGAGACCCCATGAACAACCCACTGTTGGCAATCAAAGCATTGCCCGCCTTCGATCACATATGCCCTGAGCACGTTGAACCGGCCATGGAAGCGGTGCTGGCCGATGCGAATGCAGCCCTCGAGCAGATCGAATCAGTGAGCGACTATACCTGGGATAGCATCATGCAGCCGCTCGAATCAATTGAGCATTATTTGCAAATGACCTGGGGCGCGGTGAGTCATTTCACCGGGGTTAAAAATAGTGAGCCCCTACGCGCGGCTCACGAAGCCGTCCAACCAACATTAATTGCATTTTCTATGCGCCTCTCGCAAAGCGAAGCCTTGTACAAGGCCTACTGTGCGATCCGTGACGGCGCGGAATGGAAAAAGTTAAATTCGTGTCAGCAACGTATTTTAAGCATCACCATTCGTGACGCTGAATTAGCGGGCATCGCACTCGAAGGCGAAGAGCGCGAGACCTTTAATGCAAACCAAGTGCGTTTAGCGGAACTCAGCACGCAATTTTCAAATCACGTACTGGATGCGACCAAAGCCTTCGAATTGATTTTAGAATCAGCCGACGAAGTCGCCGGTCTACCCAAAAGTTCACTGGGCCTTGCCGCACAAAGTGCACGCGGCGCCGGTAACGCAGACGCCAGCGAAGAAAACGGTCCGTGGCGTTTTACCTTAGATGCACCGAGCTTTGGTCCATTTATGGATTACGCAGAGCGCAGTGATTTACGCGAAAAAATGTACCGTGCCTATATTACGCGTGCATCCGAAGGCGCATTAAATAACGAAGCGTTAATCCTAGAAATTCTCAAAATCCGCAAGCAACAGGCGCGCCTCTTGGGTTACCAGCATTACGCGGCGATGAGCTTGGCCTCAAAAATGGCGCCAGAAGTAGCGGCCGTGCAGGCATTAACCAAGCAATTGCTCGACGTGTGTCATGGCATGGCTGAAAAAGAATTAGAAGAAGTGCGCGATTTTGCGCGTGCCTCCGGCAGTGCCGAAGCCAATGACCTGAAGCATTGGGACATTAATTTTTGGGCCAAGCGTCTGCAAGAAGATCGCTACGCCTATAATGACGAAGAACTGCGTCCGTATTTTGCGTTACCGAGCGTGCTCGATGGTTTGTTCCAATTAGCTAATCGTTTATTCGGTGTGACGATTAAGGCAGCCGATGGCGAAGCGCCGATTTGGCAAAAAGACGTGCGCTTTTTCCATGTCTTCCGCGAAGACGGTGAACAGTGCGCATCATTTTACTTAGATCCTTATTCACGTCCTGCTGACAAACGCGGCGGTGCATGGATGAATGACTGTGTTGGTCGCGGTATTGATTTAAAAACCGGCAAGGTACGTCTGCCTGTCGCCCATTTGGTCTGCA
>CBDUFM010000019.1:0-12218 GCA_965366325.1 uncultured bacterium | reverse complement strand
ATGAACGCCCCTAATCCACTCTCTTTTTACAAGTACCATAGTGTGATATCCACTTTCTTTTTGCAAGTACCGTGTACAATTCGCTGATGCTCGCATCAGATCAATGGAATGGCTGCCCCGTGCGCTTTGGCATGGGTGTCTTCGGCGACAAGTGGACCCTACTAATCATCCGCGACCTCATGTTCAAGGGCAAACGGCATTTCGGGGAATTCCATGACTCCGAAGAAGGTATTTCTACGAATATTCTCTCCGACCGACTCAGCAAACTGGAACGGAATGGGATACTCCTCAAACAACGCGATTCCAAAAATCAGGCGAAGTACATCTACTCCCTGAGCGACAAAGGCCTCGACCTCATTCCGATGATGCTCGCAATGATTGATTGGGCCGAACGCTATGACGAAAACACAGCCGTCCCCCCCGCATTCATCGCCCTCTATCGCAGTGATCCACAGACGCTGGAGCAGCAAATCCGCAATCGCTTGGTCGTGGTTGCCGACAACGCTTAAAGCAAGCAGCAAATAGCAGCCCGCGCATACCTGTATGCAAATACATTTATAGGCGTTTGAACAATCTGTTAACCGTATGCAACCATTCAGCTCATTCAGCTTTGACTGTTTACATCCGCTTCAGATCGTAAGCAAACCGAACACGCCTAGGGATTGGATACCGCATGAGTTTAACTGCCGCAGACTGTCAAAAAACCCATCAATTTATTAAAGACAACTGGCAGGCCAGCATCACTAAAGATGATGGCAGCAACGAGCGCAGCCTCGGCATGCCCATGCCCTACGTCACCCCCTGCGTTAAAGGCGGACATTTCACCGCCATGTATTATTGGGATACCTTTTTTACTCTCGTCGGCGCACATCTCGATGGCGAAAAAAGGCTAACCGGTTTTTGCGCAGAAAATTTCATGCATTTAATTGAAGGCCAAGGATTTATTCCCAATGCCAGCGTCAAAGGCATGCAGCGCAGCCAACCGCCGGTTTCCACTCACGTATACAAACTCGCTTATGAATGCCTTGGTGACAAAGTTATGCTGCGTCGCGGATTAAATGCAGCCATTGCAGAACATGCCATGTGGATGAGCCAACGCAGTGGCCTCGATCAATTAAATCACTTTGGACATTTTGGTGCACCAAATGATGTTAAAAATGCATACTGGGCACTGCGCAGCCGCTGTCCGCAATTACCAGAAAACATGCTGGAACGCCAACAATTCTTTAGTCATAAATTAGCAGAAGCGGAAAGCGGTTGGGATTTTACCCCACGCTATCGTGATCGCTGCATGGATATTTACGCTGTAGATTTAAATGCGCTCTTATTCGCCTGCGAATCGCATATTGCAGAATTCATGCACATCCTTGACGATCGCAACGCAGACAAGTGGACCGACATCGCTGAAGCGCGCCGCGAGCGCATGAACCGCTTTATGTGGAATACAGAGACTGCTTATTACCACGATTACGACAGTTCCCTTAAAGAACAAACCCCGCACCTCAGCGCAGCCAGTTACTTTGCCATGTGCTGCGGCGTCCCCGACCAAGCACAGGCAGAAGCCATGCGTGATGGCCTCAAACAGATCGAAGGCGAGCATGGCCTGGACACCATGAATCCAAACACAGGTGAACGCGTCAAAGACGTCCTCTATCAATGGGACAGCCCCAATGCTTGGGCGCCACTGCAATACGCCGCCATTGCTGGCTGCATGCGTTATGGTTTTACCGAAGATGCAAAGCGCCTCGCAGAAAAATGGGTGCGAACCTGCAATCGTAATTTTGATGAAACCGGAAATTTATGGGAAAAATATAATGCGCACACAGGTGGCATTGACGTCGTTAACGAATACGAAATGCCACCATTTATGGGCTGGACGGCAGGTGTTTATGTGTACAGCCTATCGGTCTTAGGCCTAATCGAATCCTAAAGCACTAGACGTATTGCAAAAGCACACCCAGCGCGGCAAACACGCCAACCAAAACTACAACGGGTGTTTTCAAACTCTGCAATGCATAGAAACCGAGTGCCACCAGCGCCATCTCCAAAGGCGTGCTAACGGCGCTGATAAATACTGGCTGGTACAGTGCAGCCAACAGCAAACCAACCACAGATGCGTTAATCCCCCAGACAGCTCCCGCTACCCGCGCCTTTGCTGCCAATGACTCCCACGCACCCTGCAAACTAATGACCAATAAAAATCCTGGCAAGAAAATACCGAGCGTTGCAATCAATGCGCCCAGCAAAGCTGAGCCGCTATGCAACTCAGCACCCAAATAAGCAGCCAACGAAAACATCGGCCCGGGTATCGCCTGCGCTCCCGCATAACCCAATAAAAAGCGATCGGTGCTAACCGAGTCCGCCAATGTCTGCTGCAATAAAGGCAGGACCACGTGACCACCACCAAAAACTAAACTGCCCGTTTGGTAAAAATCGGCAAATAAATCGAGATGGGTAGACAGACCAACTAAAAATGGTAAGCCAAATAAAAGGATAGTAAAAAGAAGTAACGGCAGCTTGCGCAGACGCCCACCTGCAACAGAGAGTGCCTCGGCTGGCTTCTTCTCAGCACCAGCATGGAATACCAGGCCGATACTGGCCGCAGCAAGTAACACAACAATCTGCGTCCAGATACTCGGGACAATCAACAACACAGCAGCTGTACAGATGGCAAGACCTAAGGCAAACTTCTCTTGGCAAAATTTCAACGCCATCCCACGCGTTGCAGATGCAACTACAACAACAGCAAGCAATTTCAGCCCATGAATCACACCATTAAAAACGCCATCCGGATTCTGATCCGCCGGTATAATTGCGAGTGCATACATAATAAAAAATGACGGTAGCGTAAAACCAAGGAATGCTGCACAGCCACCAGCAATACCACCATGACGCAGACCGACAGCGAAACAAACCTGACTCGATCCAGGGCCAGGTAAAAATTGACTTAAGGCAATAATGCGCGCATAAGACGCCTCGTCGAGCCACTTCAGTTTCTC
This sequence comes from uncultured bacterium, assembly GCA_965366325.1. Classification (GTDB taxonomy): domain Bacteria; phylum Planctomycetota; class UBA11346; order UBA11346; family UBA11346; genus JANQLF01. The sequence goes on along the minus strand of CBDUFM010000019.1, from coordinate 9,219 downwards.
AACAAAGGTTTTCTGGAAATAACCGACGTGCGCAGCTGGGCCACCAAAGCTAATCAAACCAAGACTCAGAAATCGCCAAAACACAAGCCACACATTTTTAATCATAGCTTGCTTCTAATGCCCCAACATCTGCTGTAAAGCCACACAGACTGTATAGCATCAATAAGATTTTGGATTAGGCGTGTAACGTTGATCCAACCATGCCGGACCATTGATCGAACCAGGATGCTGCTGCACTGATTGCCACTTATTATACTGCTCCTGCAAACCGCGTATCGACAAAGCATCCAAAGGATCCTCAGTCAAGGCATGCCACTCAAGCAGCTCCATCTTAAGGCGCTGCTTATCATTCGCATAGGCAGGATCCGCCGCTTTATTATAGTGCTCATCTGGGTCGCTGTCGTGATCGTACAGCTCCTCTTCACCAGTACCGTACCAAATGTAACGAAAGCGCTCATTTCGAATGCATTTATTATAATCACCCGGCACATTGTACGGCGTCGAAGCCCAGCCACCATGATGCTGCTCAAATGCTTCGTAGTTTTCAAATTCATTATACAACCACGGTGGACAGATCTCACCGAAAACCTGTGACTTATGATCCTCAGCTTCACCCTTGAGGCAGGCAGCTATCGAACGCCCCTGAACACCAAACGGAATCGGCAAACCCATCAAATCCAACAGAGTTGGCATCACGTCAACTTCTTCCATGAATGTTTTATCGAGAATCCGCGACTGAAGCTGCTCTGGCCAATGAATCAAAAATGGCACATGCAATAGCGTCTCTAGTAAAACAAGGTCCTTCTTATACATATCATGTTCAAAACAAAATTCGCCGTGGTCTGTCGTAAAGACAATAATCGTATTTTCATCGAGACCCTTATCCTTCAAAGCCGTCCGCACGCGACCAATATTCTCATCGATCCACGTAATCATTGCATAATAAACAGCCATGTAGTGGTAATGGTCTTCTTCACTCGCACGATCAGATTTCTGCGCTTTCCATTTAATATGGAAACGCTTCGCCTTCTCCTCCAGCTCCCCCTTACGTTTGGGGTAAAGTTTTAAATTATCCCCCGAGTAATAATCTGCATATTTCTTAAGCGCTAAATGGGGCACATGTGGATCGGTAAACGATAAACATAATGCGAACGGATCGTCAACAGTTTGCTGATTAATAAAATTAACCGCACTATCTGCACAGCGCCAAGTATTGGTGCACTCAGGTGGCAGATCATGAAAACTACCAGCACGCCATAACTCCGGTTTGCCAGCCGCTGCTAAATCCTGGCGATGTTGTTTATAATAGTCAGCAAGGCGCTGCTGTTCTGGCTCATTTTTTATATCATCATTAAGATCAACGTGATCAAAGTCAGCAAATTCCGCTCGTTCTAATAAATGATTCTTTCCAATATAACCCAACTTATAATCAGCCTGCTTCAAAGCGCGAAATAAATGTATTTCACGTCCACACTCAAGCATCGTATGATTTTCACGCACACGATGCGCATGCGGATAACGCCCCGTAAACAGACAGCAACGACTCACCACACAGACCGGTGCGTTTGCATAATATCGCTGCACATTCACACCATCATTCGCTAATTGGTCAAGATGCGGCGTTTGAATAACATCATTACCATTTGCACCCAGCGCATCAAAACGCTGTTGATCGGTCATAATAAATACAAGATTCGGCTTCGTCATTCCACTGCTCCTTGAAAGCAATAAAAGACTAGGCTTTTTCTGTTTTAGTGCAAATACACAAACAAGTGGTCCAGTCGCTCCGCATACATGTATGCAGATAAACCCCTGCTCGCCGATCAACAATAAATATTTACGCCGTTAATTCCTGAATCTTCAAGGCGATGTAGCCAGCAAAGCCATGATTACAGCTTGCGCTAGTATCCTTGTTTTCCCACAAGGTACCCGTCGCCGCCGCCATATGCGCATAGAGCCCCTTTATCTCGTCGAGGCACAGCGCGGGATCTTCCATTGCCTGTAATAAATCGATGCGCAACACATAGCCGATAAATGCATTGGCCGGATGAATATCATAATACATCCCACCTGCAACATAATGAGAACCAAAGTGTTCAACGAGACGCTGCCACAGTTCTTTCCAGCCATCTGGCTTAAATCCAAAGGTAAGCGCATAATACTGGCACACTTCTGTACGATGCTCCATCACCATTAAGCCACCAGTAGCCGTGCGCGTCGCCTGATCGCGAAACCATTCACCATCCCAAGCCTGTTCGATAATATGTTTTTGCAGCGCATCGGCCTTTTTGATAAAAGCATCCATCTTATAAAAACGTCCATAAGCACGCAGGGCGGCCACATACAACATATTACTCGGATAATTAACACCTGCGACAAAGGTATTCGCCTTTGACCATTCAATAAAATTCCAACCGGGCAAATCCTCCAAGAGGCCATCTTCATTTTCATAGCCAGCAAACCACGCAAACAATTGCAGCAAACGCCCCTTGGCTAATGCACGCATCTCATCTAATGCAGCCTCATTATTTGCTTCCATAAATTCTACAAACTCTAAGACATACCACAGCGACCACTGAGGAATAAAATTACCATCCATAAAATCTGCCGGATAGCACATCGGCAACATACCTGCAGGCAATTTAGCGAAGGACTCTGGCAACAAGAAGTTTTCAAGAAAATCGCGCTCTACACCCTTATGCTTAACGAGGGCACGTTCATAGCGCCCCATAAAGAAACTATCACACAACCAGCCAGCTCGTTCACGTGACGGACAATCCATAAATATATCCACACTGTTTTGTGCTATCGTATGCTGTGCGGCAATACTTATCTCGTCCAAGTCCGCTTGACCAGTCGCAACATCAAAAAACATCTGTGCATTTTCATAAACCCGCATACCGCAACCGTGCAGCTGCACATCGGCGCCAATGACATGTATTTTCATATAACGCGCCGTGTATGGTGCAAAGCTTTCTAATTGATAGCTGCCAGGCTCTAACTGGAACGACAACGCATTCAAACAATCCAAACGCAGAAAATCCACATCATTATCTTCATCAAGTCGCTCATCAAAGGTCATTAATACATGGACCGGCTGTGCACAGCTCAACGCAGCCCGCAAAAAACCGCTGCGATTTCTACCGAGATCATAAATCTGCGCCGTATGATCTTTGATAGATGCACCCTGCCCCACGCGTGCATCAGTATTAAGCTGCGACTGACAGCCATCTACTATCTGACAAACATTGAGCGCCAAATCTGACGTCAAACAACCTTTTAATTTCTCACCCGTCTGTTTTTGAGCGCGGTCTTGGCGGTAATCATCAGATAGTTGGTAGCTACAATGCCAAGCGCTAACGAAATCTGCATCAATAACTTGGTACTGTGGCATCGGCGCATGGCGCTCTAAAAAGGTATAGCCCGTCACTCGTTCAAGCGATAGCTGCTTCGACGCGGCAATACCAGCCGTCATCCATGCACGTGAAGATGCATCGAGACAATACGCCTCTGAAGTGGGCCGCTGAAAACTATAGCGTTGCACAGCACGCAAGCGCTCGTCGAGAGTCTGTGCCTGAAAATCATCTGCAGTACGTTTAAGGACCTGCGTACCTGCTACTAGTTCCGCACAGAGAAAACCAGGCTGATCTAACTGTGCAAAGGAGTTTTCATGATACGCAGCGACCTCTATCGCGATATGATTCGCACCCGCAACTAACTCCAGATCGATCAGCTCGATTCGTGCATACCCATGCGCACAACGCGCCGGCCCCTGAGCCACAAAATGCCCATTATGCCACAGGCGATATTCATTGACTGCCGCCAGTCGCAGCTGGGCCTGCAGCGCACGGGGCTGCTCGGCATTGCAATAAAATCCAAGAAATTGACTGAGAGATGTTTGATCGGCGATCCAAACGGGCTGGGCTTGTTGAAAGGTCATAAACAGATCTTTTCCATGAATAGACAATGTAAATCCCGTAATAGGTGCTAATTTCTAGCAGGCACAGACACATCTCTGCACGGCAATAATCGCTTCACCTTTCGGTAAGCCACGACAGGATCCCTCCATGGGCCAGCAGATAAGCAGCTTGGTAAAAATATGCGCTCTTTGCACGCTGATCCTCAGTAGCATCGGTATTGCCGCGTGGCGCTGGCTGCCCTTTTATGCACCTGAACTAACCGTGATGTATTCGCCCTTTGCTGAGCCAATCACGCGCATCTACCTGAATCAAGATGCCGTCAATAAACTTAATTATAAGGCCTGTCGTTATACCGACTTTGGCTCAGAGGATTTCATTCTTACCCATATCAATCGCTGCGTTGCCTTCCTCATTGAGGATTATCAGCGCATTGCAAGCAACAACGATGACCCCAGCGAAGAACGTAAATGCAAAATCCGCTACCCACTCATTACTTGTTATGAGGATATGAACAGCAGCAATCGTCAGCAAGTGAATGATTTTATTCGCAGTGAACTTCGCAGTAGCAACATCGTCAATCAGCGTGAAATGATTTATTACATCACCGAAATGTACTGGGAGCGCGAAGAATCACTCGCCCGCCAATTTTTTCACACTTTTTCTCCAGAATTACTCCACGCCCTAGCCGCCGCTCCGATTGATGGCCAGTGCCATCACGCCATCTTGAGCTTTTTTCAATATTTTGCTCCACGCAACAAGGCCTATATCCAAATTCTCCAACAGCAATTGAACAGGACTAAGGACCCATTAAAACTCATGAATCTGTGTCTTATTTTTCAGAGCCTTGGCGCAGAAGCAGCACCGATGCTAGCCCAGCTGCGAACATTAATGCACGACCAGCGCCAATGCCTTAATTATTCGCTCGGCTTTGACTTCAAGCAGGACCCACCCTTTGTATCGCAGGTGGGCAGCGCAAGCTTATTTACGGATGCAGGCTTCATCGACGAAGAAAAACTGGTTAGCGTAAGCGATTACGCCACAGATGCGGTGAACGTCATCGAAGCCTGCCTCCAACCGTAAACAACCATACTATTGGCGAACAAGCTCATTTTCATCTGTATGTGAAAAAACACGTCCATAAATTTCAAGCGTCGTCGTTTCAAGGTAATGCAAACGCCCGTCACCAACTTGAATGCGATGTTCGAATGCCGTTGTCTTAGCATTATCACGCATAAATGGCGATTGAATTATTTGCCAGTCATTGCTCTCTACACTAGCTGAAACATGTAGAGAAACGCGTCCATCATCAGATGTTTCGCCATTGTACACTGCACCGGCAAGTACACTCACGGCACGCGGTATAGTTAAAGAATGCATCATAGTCTTGCTAGCCGCATCCCACATCCAATACCCAGTCTCATCATGAAACACTTCATCATTTGACTTACGTTTTACAATCTGGCGATAGTGGATCGCTGCAATCTTTTGCGTCTCAGCATTATCAAGATCACCGATAGCACTAAATATAATCGTTTCATAGTACGGATTATTTTCTTCACCATCCGGCTCCGGCGCCACATCAAGGCCCTTGTCACCAGTCCACTCACCAACTAATTCGCTCAGTGGTCCATAGTCTACGCCATCGATCATTCCCATGACGGTACCCCTTCCTAAAATGAAAGTTTTGCTAAGAGAGATTGTGCAATAATTAAATGACCCGTTGTATTCGGATGAATCCGATCCCACGCCAAACTTGAACTATGACGATGCTGTAAGTGGGCATCAAATGCCGGCTGCACATTTACGTAATCAGCATCAAAGGTAGCTGCTAATTTTTCCACCACTGACGCATATTGATCAATCAATTGGCGCATGCCATCCTGCGGATTATCTTCAATAATATATGGTGCGGCCAGCAAGAGCCCCTTCAAGGATGGCCGAACGCGCTCGAGAATCTCGGTGTAAACAGCTTCATAGGTCTCAATCCCGACATGATTATGCGTCTGCAAGGGAATATCGCACTGGCGCCAGACATCGTTAATTCCAATCATCACCGATAGATAGTCAGGCTTATAATCCAACACATCTGCCTGCCAACGATCACGAAGATCCGTAACTTTATTGCCGCTCACGCCACGATTAATAACGCGAATAGCCTTCTCCGGCGCCGCAGCTTGAATATGCGCATGTACTAAACTGGCATAACCTGAGCCCAAACCCTTCCCGGGCATCCACGGCGTATCTTCACCGCCCTCAGAACGACCCGCGTCAGTGATCGAATCACCAATCATTAAGAACGTAGAATTTGGATCTAAATGCACGTATGGCTCCTCAAACTATGACTCCAAGCTACATGCTCACCCAAACAGGAAAAGCCCGAGCCAGCATTCCCGCGCTATCTATGCACAGATTTAATCAAACAAATGACATTGGTAGATCTGACGGGTGCCCTCATGAATGGAGTCGAAAGTAAATGAACGGCTATCGGCAGACCAGCGTGGATGTAAATCACAGCGGATGTCACCACGATACATTGGCGGGTGTAAAAATTCACCGAGCCCAGTGCTTTGCTCCGTCTCTGGATCAAAGAGGAACAGACGGCTAATCCCTTCAGCGTCTGGATAACGATCACCAATGGCCCAACGTCCATCCGGCGAAAAACACAGATGGCTGTCACCAAGCAAAGCAGCAGCACCATAGGCAACACAGCGTCGCGAACCACGTCGCAAAGACATAAAACGCAGCGCATGGCGTTGCTGATTATTGGTCGAGACGATCACCGTTTGATTATCACGCCAGCAAAAATGTGACACATGACCACCAAAAGGAATCTCCTCGATTAATTCGCTAGCGTCGCTGTTCATCGACCACAAAGATGTGCGGAATGATGTGCCATCATTATAGCGACAAACAAATACGACGGCTGAATTATCAGGATTCGGTAATACATGATTGATCCATGCAATGGCATCCTTCGGAACTGCCACGGAAGAGCGCTTTAAAACCTCATCAATACTCACCAGTAAACGAGGAGCTGTTCCGTCGTCCCGTAAATCAAAACTAAAAATACCGTTGTCATGAGGCTGCTTTACCAATACGCCTTTATCAATGGGATTTGTATAGCCCACGACTGTTCGGCAATGATACATGCGCACAAAATCTAAGCCGTAGGCCGCATGCCCATCAGCAGCCAAAGCACAAAGCCCCGTCGGAAAAAAGCGCTTAATCTCACCAGCAAGATCATGCACGCGCGTCGCACAAATATCACCGCCAGCTGCTGTCCCCGGCACATCATCATCACCCATCACAAGCTCATTAACGCTCACATACTCCTTACCATCAAGCATCACCCAATGCGCCATGCAGCCTTGCTGTAAATTCCAGCCTGCTGTTGTCCCCAATCGATGAAATTGCCCGTCAGCACGATCCACATAGCCAAAGCTTGCTCGATCAAGATAGCCCGGTGGCTGCTCATCACTGGCAACAGACAAAGCCAGATGTCGCTCGCCCGCTTGGTCCCACGGGTTCATGCCATAATAGCCAAAGAAATGATGTTTCTGTTCAGCAATCAGGGTATCGCCAGCAACAGGAAGATCAGCATGACCAAAGGAATGACTCAAGCGTTCAATACGAGGATTAAGCGTCATCATGACCCTATTCACCAGATACGGGCCGGCTGTCAATTACGCGGCATGCGTCCATCAGAGTAATTGGTCGTTTGTCGGCTACTTTGCGCTTTGTGCCTCACTTGGTGTTTCTATATTTGAACTAGTTCAATAAATAGCCCTGCAAGGATACCCCATGAAACGTTACGCAGTCTGCGGTGTGAGTAATCGCGCTATAAGCATGTTTTTAAAGCCCATCTGTACGACCTTTAGCGAACATGCGCAATTGGTTGCGGTCCTCGACATCGATGCGCGGCGCTTTGCAGTCATGCACGACGAGATTCCCACGACTGCGGATGTCCCATGCTTCAAGGACAGTGAATTCGACCAACTGGTCGCCACAGCCAAACCTGATGTGATTATTGTCGCGGGGCGTGACTCCAGCCACGTCGATTACATCTTGGCCGCCTTAGCCAAAGACCTCGACGTCATTACCGAAAAACCCATGGTGACCACGTCGGCTGACTGCAAACGGGTCCTCGACGCAGAACAACAGAGCAAAGGCAAGGTCACCGTCACCTTCAATGCACGCTACCCTGCTGTACAGCGACGAATTAAAGAGCTCATCTTAGACGATAAAGTCGGCCGTATTACTTCCGTCGAATTAAATTGGTACATCGACACCTTTCACGGGGCCAGTTATTTCAAACGCTGGAATCGCATGCGCGCATTTTCTGGCGGCCTCTCCATCCATAAATCAACGCATCACCTCGACATGGTGCAGTGGCTGATTGACCAATATCCCGAAGAAGCATTTTGCCACGCTGCACGTAATTACTATGGCGCCGAAGGTCCATTAAATCCCAGCAAACAAAATGGCCGACACTGCAGTAGCTGTACAGAAAAAGTCGACTGCGCCTATTACAGTCGCTGGTCCACACGCAGCAGCGAAGTAGCGCCCCAAGATGACCATCTCGGTAGCGTTGCCAGCAACAGAACAGTCGGCAATTACACCGATTATAGTCCCGACATGTGCATCTTTGATCAAGAAATTGATATCGAAGATACCTACTCAGCTACCGTGCGTTTTAAAAAGGGCGCCTTCCTCAGCTACACCGCCAATTTCTCATCACCATTCGAAGGCTACCGCCTCGCCATTAACGGCAACAAGGGACGCATCGAAACCCAACAAATTAACGCACGTGGTGCTTATGAGATCGCTGACCCTGGGATTGATTATTACCCACTGTTTGGCGCAAAAGAAAATTACCGCGTCCTCAACAGCACAGGCAGCCACGGCGGAGCAGACCCCCTCCTCCAAGAAGATTTATTCCTCGGCGTCGACCCCAAACGACCCTACGAAATCATGGCCGCCTCAGAGGCAGGTGCCTATGCAGTCGCCCTTGGTGAAGCGCTGTGGCGTTCAAGTGAAACGCATCAGCCAATCAACATTGATAAGCTCCTACAAGGTGATACCTAAACGCAGATGTCGAAACCTGAGTCGCTCAATATTAAAAAATTCGCAAAAATATTCCAACTCTCGGGTGGCACGGTTTATGGCATCATCAATAAAAAGCCCGGCTTCAATGCGGGTACCATAAAATTAGTACATGATAAAATGCGCGAACATAAGTACCAGCCCAATCCTTACGCCCAGCGCATGCAGAAGTCTGCGCTCAAAGTGATCAGCATAG
>CBDUFM010000018.1:0-12291 GCA_965366325.1 uncultured bacterium | reverse complement strand
CCTTTTTATTCATGCGTATGCGTGATCAGCCAGCGGATTCAAGTTTAAGCAAGCATGTGGTTAAAAGTGTCCACGCATTAATTGCTGGTGGACTACATGACCATCTACAAGGCGGCTTTTTTCGCGCCAGCACCGACGCGTCTTGGAATGTGCCGTTTTTTGAAAAGCGCTGTATGGACCAAGCGCGCATGGTGCAACTGCTCTGTGAAGCGGCGACTGTTTGTCAGCAAGCAGTCTACCGTGAAGTAGCTCTGCGCTGTATCGGTTACATCAAAGACTATTTATGCCTTGATCAAGAAACGGGTGCCTGTGCACATGGCTTTGCAGCGGAATCAATTGGTGCAGGTCATCAGTTAATTAATGGCGCAGCTTATCTGTGGTCCTATGCAGCAATTGAAAATGTGATCGGCAAAGATGCGGCCGCCATTATTAATAAACGTTTTTTATCGGACCAACGGTGTTTTATTGATGATGAATTTGCTGTTATGGCTATTCGTGATGAATTAAGCGCATCTGAGCGCGAACAGTTGCCGCAGTTATGTCAGCGTTTATTGGGCTCACGTTTAGAGCGACCACAGCCACAACGTGATGATACGATCTATGTGTCTGTACAAGCAGCGGTTTTACGTGCGCTTTGCGCCTTGTTAAAGACTGACGATGACGCAGCGCTACGTGCATGGGCTGATAAATTGGCAGCTTATTTACAAGCGGCAGTTTTGAAGACGAGCGTCGATATCGCTAGCGCTGCTTTGGCTGTTTTGGAATATTTACAATTAGACAATCAGCCAGCAAATGCTTGGGTGCTGGCGCGGGCTGAGGAATTACGAGCGCTGCGTCGTGACAATGGTAGTTTGGCGGTGTCTGCAGAGCCACTATTTGCTGATGCAGTAATGGTAGGGCCAGATACTGAGGATTATGAATCACCATTGGCGCTATGCTACGCACTGTGGATGCAATTGGATGAATCTTATCAAGCGGATGCTGCGCAATTGGTGACGACCTACGCGCCACTGATTAAGGTTTCGCCAATGACCTATGCGGGTTTAATGACAGCGTATGTTCGGTTTTCGTTAATCAGCGTCGATTGTAATAAAGCTGAATAAACCTTGCTCCCTGAAAGTGCCGGATAAGAATGTGGTATGGTCGTAGATCCAGATCGCTTAGATGATTTTGTACCGATTAAACGCGGCTATAATAAACAGGCCTATCTCAGTGGTCTGATCACGGCGCTTATTTGTTGTATGATCTTTTTTGCGATTACTGCGGGCTGGCCCCTAGAGGACGGTATTTCTTGGTGGGGAAGAATACTTTACGCACTCGGCGGCGGCGCCGTTGTATGGACGCTGTATTATTTAGGTGGTGGTATGCTTAAATCGCTGCTGGCGATACCCGGCTATTTTATATTTGTCTATTTTGTGTGCATGCTCGGCATGGGACATGACCTGTCATATATATTCGGTATTTTAACCATGTTGTTGTATGTGCCCATTGGCGGTGTTTTGGGTTGGGTCTTGGCGCAGGCGCCATGATAAAAAAATTTATCAACACTATTCTTCTTTTATTGAATGCTATTTGTCCACTCGTTGCAATATGCTTATGCTTACGTGTGCGAGTATATGCGGATTTATCAGTGGACGAGGCAGAAGTTTTATTATTTTATGCAGTTATAATTAGCGGTGGACTTATTTCCTGGGTGCTATCAACGATTGCCTATCGATGTGATTATTGGTACTTAAACCACAGCATAGGTACGGCAATACTCGCACTCATTATTGGTCTAATTATGGTTTTCTTGGATTATAATGCATACGATGATGCTAAAGGAATTCTTATTATTGGACCAACCTGCCTGAATGCTCTAAGCAGTTTTTCATATTTAAACAAACAGCGAGATAAAACTAGTTTTGGCTCTTGAACACCCCGTCATTAACAAAGCTCACAATATCCGCTAAAACAGGCTCTTTATTCATCCCATAGGTATGACCGACTGGGTGATAGGCATAGTGTTTAACACCTGCGAGTTTGCATTCTTCAACGCCTACGGTGCCATCATCATTGCCCGGAATAATACGGCTTTTGCCTGTTTCTGATAGCTGCTGGCCAATAATAATACCGGTGTGCATGGGTAGGAGTGGTAAAGCTTGTGCATGTTCAGACGTTAATTCTTCGCCGGCTGGACCAAAGATGCATTGGTACCACCATTTTTTATGCCAGAGATTAGCTTTGTGTGCGCCTTGATTCGGTGCAAACATCAGCACTGCGTTTTTTAATGTCATCTGTTGACGCCATGGCTGGGTTGTATCGGCAAGCACTTTGCGGAGTATTAAGCCGCCCATGCTGTGTGTAACAAAGGAAACCTCGCTAATATCGGGACGTTTATTTAAAATACCATGTACTTGTTGGCTAAATTCGTCGATGCTTCCTATGCGTGATGGGTAATTGATGTTGAGGCATTCATAGCCCGCGGCTTGTAAATGTTGTACTGGGATGGCTAGTGAATCTTTGCTGCGCACAATGCCGTGTAGTAAGACCACGGCTTTTTGTTTTACCTGGTCAAGCAAGCCACTATTAAAATGCTCTATGGCCAGCACTAGGCGGCAGGCTTCGTAACTACCCCAGGCATAGCGCAGATCACGCTCGTTGAGTAAGCGATAATGCTTGGTGCCGAGATGCTGCTGGATGCGCCAGCCATTTTTAATATAGCAATCAGCCCAATATTGTTTGCCACCAAGGGTCGGCGCGCGCATGTTAATGCGGCCGGTGCCATGTCGTTCCCTGAGTAAGCGCAGGCGTTCGCTCAGGCACGCTTCTTTGCTGCCAGTAAAAAGTGGGGCACCGTTTTCACGAATGGAGTAAGAAGCCGCGCATTCTTTGACAGGTTCTTGATCGATACAAATTTTTAAGCCAAGTAAACCACTACTGTTTGGCGGCGCTGCAGGGACTGCGCCAAAGCAGGAGCCACAAAAACTAAGTAATACTATACAGAGCAGGGTGCACATGCCCATATGTTTACATATGTTAACTAAAGAATCAAGCACAATCTGTCTACAACTTAGGAAGGGCAGCTGAGGCTGCGTGATTGTCTTCACGGCGACATAGCTAGGCTATGCAGGCTTGCGGTTAAAAGCTGTGCCCAGAACTTTTCGCCGCTGCCTCTTACTACTGTACTGTTGAGCTTTCTATGAGTAATAATTTTGCCTCGTTTCTTTATTTTGTTATTTATGCAGCGTGTACCTATGCCTGCGCTTTTTTCTTATATAGCTTTTTTGAGCTGAATTTGTGGATTAGCACCCTAGCGGCCTTGGCCGTGAGTTGGTTACCGACATTAATATTGGCGTTTATCCTGTGGCCACCGCTGGCAATGCTCTTGAGTTTGATTGGTGTGCATGGCGCCGATGAAGGCGAGAAGCCAGCATCGCAGGGTCATAATTATGTCATTGATACCAAGACCGGCGAACAAGTACATTCCGATGACGAGAAAAAAGATCAGTAACGAAGCAGATAGAAGGCGAGCCTAGCTTGGATTTATATATGATGCGCCACGCAGAATCGCATGGCAATGCGACGGGCGATTACAGTACGGATAATCATGACAGTTTATCTGAGCACGGTTGGCAACAGGCTGAGTCGGCGATTCAGCGATTAAAACAATTAGACTTTTCAACTATTTATTGCAGTGCCTTACTGCGAACACAGGAAACGATATTTCCGTTTCTCAAGCAAGAAAATCGTCAGGCAAAAATTTGGGCTGCTATTTCAGAGGCCTGCTATCAGGAGGAAACGGCAACGGATCCTGTACCTAACGGACCGCGCGATGCCTTTGAGCCTGATCCACATGTAGCCACGCACCTGGGCCACCGTGATCCAAGCGTAGACGTTTATCGTCCAAGCGATTTAGAAAGCTATGCCCATGGATTATTCCGCGTGCAGGCAACAGCGGCAACACTAAATGAGCATTATCGCCATCAAGATAGGAATCTCTTACTAGTCAGTCACGGCTTTTTCTTATCCATGCTTATCGATACGCTATTGGAGCTTGAACCAGCACGTGATCACGTTCATCACGATAACACCGGCCTAAGCTGTCTTTCATTTATAGACGGTCGTTGGCGTGTACGGTATTTAAATAGGCTCTAAGTAATGACGTATGTATTATTGGAAACTATAGGCTTTGGAATTGAGGTCCCATGGTGGGCTTGGCTCTTCGTGATCCTTTTGTTTGGATTCATCTTTGGTGATTTAACACGCTGGGAATACGAAGCAGAAATTGCGGCAGATGGCATCAACGGGGAAATTGAAATCAAAGAAAAGAAAAAGGCAGGTCGTGTACTGAAAATAGATTTGTATCTGAGCAGTCGTTATGTGGGAAAATCGCTAATAATTGCTTTAAATGGACAAGCATTACATCAGATTTCCGCTGACGAATCTAAAGCACTTATACGCATGCGTACACCTTATGAGGGCGATAGACCAGAGGGCGGCGAGCGACTGAGCATTAGCGTCGATGAGCAGGTCGTTGTGGAAACTGTTTTGCTTAAGGATTGAGCTTTAAGCGTTAAGCATTGAACATGTTAACAGTAAACATGGCAGATTAATCTAATGGAAAACGTTCCTGCCACTGATCCTCTAGTGATTGAGTCAGCATTGCTTGTCATGCGTAGCACAAATGGTTTACGCAAGATATTTGCAATGCGATCAAGGAAAGTGCGGAACAATGTATGTAAAAAGTGCGGCTTAAATGCCCATGCCCAGACGTTCGGCTAAAAACTTGTGCATGCCGGCCTGGAGAATCTTAGCTTGGGTTTTTTTCACGTCATATTTAACGCGGTGAAAGCTAATCTCTTCGCCATCTAAAATAGCAAAGCTTGAGCGTGGATCGCGGTCACGTGGTTGGCCGACGCTACCGACGCAAATATAAGCTTTATGCCCCTGTGGCAGACGGTAGGTGTTATATGCGTCGTGAGGAATAATAGTACCGACTTGAGTGGCGATAAATGGTGTATGGTTATGGCCGGCAAAGCATAAGTCAAAGCCACTGAAATCACGTTGTAGGGTTTCAATCATTTGTTCGGCTTCGACGGGGTTTTCTGGCTCGTCAACATAATCGTGAACAGGATCATAAATAGAGCCGTGTACCATGAGCATTTTCTGATTAAGACTAAAAGTTTGTCGTTCTTCAAACCATTTCATGGCAGAGGATGTTTCACGTCCTAATTTATTTTTAGTGGTGACGCTATTGATCTGCTGGCGTGTCCAATCGATAGCATAGGCGGCGTAGGGATTAAAGCGGTGGCGGCCAGTGACCATGGCTTCTTCATGATTGCCACGCAGACACACATCGAATAAATTTCGTGCAATGTTACTGACTTCTACGGGGTTGGGGCCGTAACCAATTACGTCGCCAAGACAAACATATTTATCAATGTTTTTTGAACCGCAAAAGTCGAGTACCGCTTCGAGGGCTTCGATATTGGAATGAATGTCAGAAAGAATGGCAATTCTCATGTTGCTGATCCGTTACGCGCTAATGCGTGATTGGTGCATTGCGTGTATAAACGATCAACGGTGACCAAATGCAAACCAACAATGTTATCAAAATCGCCTTCGATATCGAGCACATAGGCGTCGCCATTTTCTTGAATGGCATAAGCTCCGGCACGATCGTCACTTTCACCACTGTCTACATAGGCATTTATCTGATCTTCAGACATAGGCTTCATCGTGACTTTACTGAGGGCAAGACCAACGGCTTCGCAAACTGGATTGTCGGCAAAGGCTGGACGTAAGCAGCAGTGTGCGGTTGCTACCGTATGCGTGCTACCTTGCAGCGTTTGTAGAATTAAACGGGCATGATCGCGATCACGTGGTTTACCAATCATAATATTGTTATGCACGACAATGGTGTCGGCTGCCAGGATCACCGCATCTGCACCAAGTTCGCACTGGCTCAGATCAACCATGCGTGCCTTGGCGAGGGCCCGCTCAATCGCTGTCGCTTGTGGATGCGGCAAGTTGATGCTTTCCTCATCGCAAGAGCTTGAAACGATACTAAACGAGATGCCGGCCTTTTCGAGGAGGGCACTGCGTTGCGGACTTTGGCTAGCAAGATAAAGCATGTGTTAGTCTACACCGTGACGTACCAGCCCCGCAAGCACCGAGATTTTAACGCATAAGATATTGATATTAAAGGACATAGATAGATGACTACGAAGCAGACCCAAATTTTAAGTGGCCCACGCTCACAGGCGGCCTTGCCGCAGCCAGCGCGCGTATCCCAGGCGGGGTGAATTCACCGGTTCGCGCATGGAGTCGTCTTGGCGGACAGCCAGCATTTATCAAACAGGGTGCTGGTGCTTGGATCACAGATGTGGATGATCGTCGCTATGTCGACTATGTCCTTTCGTGGGGTCCCTTGCTGCATGGCCATGCCCATCCGCAGGTGATTGAAGCGGTCACCAAGGCGGCTGCATCAGGTCTTAGTTTTGGGGCGCCAACTGAAGCAGAAACCGAATTAGCAGAATTATTATGCACTGCCCTGCCATCGATGGACCAAGTGCGTTTGGTGAATTCCGGTACCGAGGCAACCATGAGTGCGCTGCGTTTAGCGCGAGCGGCAACTGGTCGAGATTTAATTATTAAATGTGATGGTTGTTATCATGGTCACGCTGACTTTTTATTAGTCGCCGCAGGGAGTGGCGCGGCAACTTTTGGTGAGCCAGACAGCGCAGGCGTCCCAGAAAATATTGCCAGCTCAACAATCATAACGCCGTATAATGATAGTGACGCTGTTGCTGAAGTATGTCAGAAAAATGCTGGAAAAATTGCTGCCATAATTATTGAGCCGATTGCTGGTAATATGGGGATGGTCTTACCAAAACCAGGTTATTTACAGGCTTTGCGCGCTATCTGTGATAAAGAAGGCATTCTTTTAATCTTTGACGAAGTGATGACGGGCTTTCGTTGCGCGTGGGGTGGCTATCAAAATATATGTGGCGTGCGTCCTGATTTAACCTGCCTTGGCAAAGTCATTGGCGGTGGCATGCCTCTGGCCGCCTATGGTGGACGTAAAGAGATTATGGAAAAACTTGCGCCACTCGGCCCTTGTTACCAAGCAGGAACCCTCAGTGGTAATCCCATAGCGGTTGCAGCCGGTCTAGCGAATCTACGTCTCGCCCAAGATGAGAATTTTTACGCGGATCAAGCTAAGGCCTTGGAAGGTATGTTAGGGCAGATTGAAGCATTGGCCCAGCAACACAGTGTGCCGATGCATATTTCAAATGTTGGTACGATGTGGGGATATTATTTAAGCGATCATGCGGTGACTGATTTTAAATCGGCCTCAGAAACACATATGGAGCGTTGGAAAGTCTTCGCAAGCACCTTGATTTTAGAAGGTATTAACATCGCGCCGAGCCCTTATGAAGCAGCATTTTGGTCATCGGTGCATGGTGACAAAGAGGTGCAGGTCACGCTTGATGCAATGGAGAAGGCTCTACTTGCTGCGGCGCAGGTAAAGTGTTAGGCTAGGAGTCGACGCCTATCAAAGGCATAAAGTCTCTGATAGATTAATCATGCGTCTCGCAGCTGTTTCCAGTGCTGTTGCACATGCAAGCGGAAACACAGCGAGGTCAGGGGCTGGGACTAGGTATGAAATCACCGTTTTGGAGCTGTGAAAAAGAAATCTCATTTGTTGCGGGGCAAGCAACCGTGTTGTGGCTGGTCCTCAATTCTCCGTTTGGTGATAGTCCAACCGGCTTAGATTTGACCTTTCAATTACCCAAGGGTCTCGAAGTGCTTGATCCGGCGCGGCGCCCTGTGTTTGGTGTAGGACCTGATGCGCATCGACCAGTTTATCATCGTGATGGTCAGCAAGTTTCCTTAAGTTTCCCCGGGTTTATCCCCGGTGAAAATGATCGTCGTCCATTTACACATCGTCATACCTGGTGCGATCTATATTACCCGTTGGTGTTTATTGGTGATTCTCAGGCAGATGGCGGCGAAATTGTAGTCGACTGTCATGCATTAGGAGACAGCGATCATTGTCGTTTAGATATCGAAATTTTAAGTGACCCCGGCATTGAACCACCAGTACATGCGCGCCGCAATATAGAACCAAATTTTTTACCATGGTTTAGCCGTGATGAACAAGAATTAATTGCAGCAAGCTTCCGCCGCTGTGGTTTTACCGATGTGACTTTGAATTGGTATGATCACGGCATGCCATTTTTACCGCCTGATGCCTATACCATTGCAGCAAAATTATTACGCAAAGAAATGCCCGGTGTTAAGATTTGGATCGGCGGCATGCCCGGCGCAGACACGATTGTGCCTCGTGCAGAAGATATTTATGGCCGCGCTATTCCGCACGTCGCAAGCCCAGAAGCAGTCATTAGCCGTTCGCCTGATATTGTGGTTGCTAGTGAACGAAGTTGGGTCGATGCAGTCGAAGCCGATGGTGTCATGATTACCATTACGGAGCCAACGGTTGTAGATACGCCATTTATGCCAGCGCACTGTTTTAGTCGCGATAGCCGTGCGCGTTTTGCTCGTGAAATTGGTTTACCTTATACGCCAGACCCAATAAAAATACTTGATCATTTTCGTGATGAATGGGTTGATTTTTCCTGTCGCCAAATTCGGCGTATGCTAGAAGTGAGCCGCAAAGGCATAGGCGATCATCCATTAGCGCTGTGCGCACTTGGTCCCGGTGGTACTGCACGCGAAGAAGTCGGTGTCGATTGGCAGCAATTAAACGAAGTTGCGAACATCATGATTTATGCCCATCAAACTTTAGCAGAACCAGAACCGGGTGCTGCGCATTGGGGCATGACACGGATTGGCTCAACACCACATTTATGGTGGGAAGAGTGGCATGATAATTTGGGGCCAATTAGTGACCCCGCCGTTGTTGCGGCCGATATGAAAATGCAATTAGCGCTGTCTGGTAATAACGGTGTGCGTCTGTGGTCGTGGCCGTGCTTGCGCGGTAAGGTGCAACAACAACTGATGGCCTGGCGATGAGTGAAAACGACGCTGCTCCTGCACCAGTCAAAAGGTCTGCTGAAAAAGCAGAGGGTCGTCGTGCCAAGGGCCCACCGAAGCTGCGTTTTCACATTCTTCAGCGATTAAAGTTTTTATTGTTGGTCAACACGATACCGATAGCGGTCGGTATATTTCTGGTTATTGGCTATTATAATGGCAGCGTCCATGTTGTTGGATTGGACCAAGAGAAACATGGTTTAGCGGCCTTCATTATCTTAGGCTCCTGTATATTTTTAGGCCTCTCGTGGTGGGTGATTATTCCCTGTGCTAAATGGCTGCGCGATTATCCGCGTTGGTTTTTCCGACGTGATTCCAAGTTGTTATGGTTTTTGCCGTACACCTGTGGCTCGCTTATTTGGGGCGTTACCTGGATCTTGTGTATGCTATCGGGTATAGTGGCATGCGTTGCAATGCTGTCGTCTGTGTATGCAGCATTTTTTCTTAAAGCTGAAGCGCCCAGTGGCCCGGAAACGGCGGTCGAAGCTGCACCCTAATCTGTTGTGCAGCTAGGCTAAGCGCCTGAGATGCGCATCGAGCTCAGCTGCCTGATCCAACGCTGATTGCGACATGCACACTACGGTGCAGATTGAAGTTCCTCGATTGGAGGCAGGTCCGCAGGAACTAGACTGACGGCCTATGTCTGACTGGTTTGTAGTAGTGAATGGCGCAGAGAAGGGGCCTTATTCGGCTTCGCAAATTCGTAAATTTGTGAAGCAGGACAAGATTTATGCTAACACCATGATGCGCAAACAGGGCATGCCCGAGCCCATGCGTGCGGACGAGATAAAAGGTCTTTTACCGGCTGGTAAGCCAGAAAAACCACTCACGCAGAGACGACGTAAACAAGCTGATGCAGGCGAGCGCAGCACGACGGGTCGGGTGAGAAAGACGAATAAGAAGACCGGACGCCAAACAAAACAGGTGCAGGATGGCCCCATAGATTACGGTGAGTCAGCCAATACTGGTGGCGCGCCAGCCCCCGGCAGCTTTGACCCATTCGAAAAAGACGAAGATTATATTAAACATGTAGAGGCCCAGCACATCGGCGACCAGTACCCGGTCGAGGCCCTCAAGGCATTTCTCTACCCACTGTCAATGAATGCACTTGCCCTCATTTTAGGATTTGTGGTCTTAAGTCTGATCTTTATTTATGGGGGTATCTTTTTAATAAACACGTGGGCTGGTTTTCATTATATCTTTTTCTTTTTAGTGGGCTGGTTTCTATGCTATGCGATTGCCTATTTACAACGCATTGGTCAGCGCACAGCGGCCGGTGATTTAAAAGCACCGGTTTGGCCAGAGCTGGGGGCGATGATGGAGGAAATATTAGGCCCCGCCGCTGTTATGATCGGCACCTGGGTTCTCCTCAAGTTGCCGTATATCTTGGTGGCATGGGGCAACGCTGACTACCTTCCGGTTTCCCACGATTTAGCTGGCCCCTTGACTGGCATAGATACCTATGTGTTTCACGCCTTCGATTTAATGCTGCGCTTACCCAATGAGGGGGTTGAATATGTTATGCAGATATTCAGCGCCTTACTGTTGCCAATTGCTGTCTTGTATGTGATGGTCAAAGGCAGCTTCTTGGGGCTCAATCCAGGGCCCCTCTTTAAAACCGTGTTTAGTATGGTACCTGAGTATTTGATCTGCGTGGTTCTCTGCTTGGTCAGCCAAGTAGCGATGATGCTGGTTCTTGGCGAAATTGCCGCAGCCTACGGCATGCAGGAAAGCTTCAGCTTTGCCTATATGTGCTTTGACTTCTTGCCAACGCTCGGTTTTGTTGATGTGCTTATCTTTTGTACGCTTTCTTTATTCAGCCTAGGCTACTGCTTGATGTTACAGTTTCGCTTGATGGGCCTGCTCTACTGCTGCAAATCCGACTCCTTTGACTAAAATGTCCACTTGGGGCACGCTGCTTCGTTCCCAAAGCTCTCATTTAAACTAGTAAACTTCGGGCTTTGGCGCCTCACATCGTACCCCAATTGTACATTTTAGTCGTCCTTTAAACTTTATTGATCTGATTTATATGACCCCTAAGCCACAACAGTCAGACGAAGAGTTAAGCTTATTTGGCGTCTGGCCAAAGGTTCTGTTGACCCTAGGCGTTATTGCCTTTGCCCTCATGGTTTTGATGGCATTGTTTTATTATTTAATTCCCAAATATTATCCTGAGTTTATTTATAAGCATTTTCAGCATCCTTATTTTGTTGCGCGTGCTTATATGATTCACGGTGATAGTCGTGGCGCTAGGCTCTTGGGTGATGGAAATAAAAAACAGGTTTTAGCGGCATTGTATCCATTTGTAGATTCTAGGGATAGGGTACGGCGAATTAGGACGGCAAAAGTTTTAAGTTCTATTCGTTTACCGGAAAAGGACCTCGAGTATTTACGGAAACTCTATGTGCCTTTATTTGTTAATTCTGATATAGAAGAGCGGCTGGGCTATGCAGCTTTGATGGTAGATTTACGTGTTGATATAAGTGCCATAAAAAATCAAGCCTTAGAATTGATGAGCTATGAATATGGTGGAGTTGAAGCCCTATCAATAATGTTGCTCTCGCAGGAATTGAAAATGGATGCAGAGTCTGTTCAATCTTTGCGTAAAGGAATGCTTAGTAATGCGTCGAAGAGAACAGGTATTGTGCCATTTTCTCATCTCGTTCGTTGCAAGCCAAGCAAAGACTGGATAGAGTTAATTGAATCCATAGGACCGAATGTCTACGGGATGAGTAATGACGCCGTGAAATGGTATGTGGAATGTTATCGCGCATATGGCTTTATCATGGACCCTGCCATATTTGCCGAGAATAAAGAGTGGCACTTTTTAATGCATGTAATGCAGGGTGAAGATGAGCTTGCAGAAAGGCTGAGGAAGCACCTGATTAGGGTGTCGAAGGGTGTTGATCAATGAGTGGGATGGGCGGTTGCAGTTGCGTTGATGAAGACGGCCAGTCTGGTGCCGAATAGATATGACGTCTGGGGATTCGTTTTCCTTACCGCCTGCATATCAGAAATTAACGTGTAATAAGCTGGCTAGGTTTTGCGTCTTAGTGAGTGGACCCAATAGTAGAAAGGATAGTTCTCATGACATTACTCAGTAAACTTGTGCCGCAGACGGCAAAACAGTACCTTCAGTCGTGCGCCTTGGTGGCGACCTTGGCCATTGGACAGGCAGCCTTAGCACCAATGGCTTATGCGGTGGAAGTGGCGCCTAACCCAGCGGTAGAGAGCTTGAAGCAGCAAGGCAAG
>CBDUFM010000017.1:0-12362 GCA_965366325.1 uncultured bacterium | reverse complement strand
AATTATGAAATGGCTTAGGCTAGTCCACGTAAGCTATTGGTGAGTGAGGGTGCAAGGCAGCGTAACGCTGGCGGTAGGGTGCCAAAGAGGCCGAGGCCCATGCCGATGGCAAAGCCGAGGCCGAGGATATAGGCATCCCAGTGCAAGGCGAATACGCCACTAGCAAACGTAATTTGCCAGCCATTCAACAAGACGAGGCCAAGGCTGGAAGCTAACATAGTTCCCAGGAGTAGGGCGAGCATACTTTCTTGCAGGAGACTGATAAAAATTGCGAGTCGAGAAAAGCCAATCGCTTGCAGCGTGGCGAGCTCTCGTTGGCGACTGACGAAGGCTGCATAGAGGGTATTTATACCACCGAGCATGGCACCGGCAGCAATTAAGAGTGCGGTTGCCAGGCCATTAATGCAATGGGTTTATAGAACGAAGCAAGTTGCTGATAGTATTCGGTTTCGGCGAGGGCCACGAGTTCTAGGTCTAGGCGTGTCGATGCGAAATATTCAACGTCGCCAATTTCAGCGCTCTCTAAACGAATAACGATGCAGCTTAAACTTGTTCGTTGGGTAGCGGTCATTAAATCTTCGCGGTCGAGCCATAGTTCAGATTCAAGGACGCTGTCTGGAGCGATAAAGCGACCACTGATGGTGTAGGCTTCGTCTTCAAAAATGATGCTATCGCCAATGCGTAATTGATCGGCTTCTATACCGAGTGAGCGGTGCGCTTGTTTGCCGATGAGCATTTGATTAGGGCCAGGCCAATGGCCTTCAACAATACGCACTTGTTGGTGGACTTGGAGGGCACGACTAGTCACGCCGCGTAAAATAGCTTGGCTGTCTTGATCGTGAATGCGAACCAGCCCATTGTAATAAACTTCGCCAGATACAGCTGTCTCGCCCATGTTTTGGGCTAGGCCTTGAATTGTTGCTGCGACTATGCCTTCACTACTGACGTGTACTTCACTGCGTTCAACACTCTCTTCGCTGCCGCTCCCTAATAGGATCACATTACGTGCATCGCCGCTTGCTTGTAGGCCAGCTTCCATGCCCCGCCCAAATGCGGCGGCAAAACACACTAATAAAATAACCAATGCACTCCCAATAATTAATTGGATGAGGCGGGTTGGCGAGCGCAAGCAATTGCGCGCTGCGTAATCAAGCGGGAGCATCTGCATTAGCTTAACCTCAAATTATTAACAATCGATGAGCGCGTCGATTGCCATGCAGGAACCAGTGCGGCAATAACGCCGAGTAACATGCCCATAAACAGGCCATTCATAATAATGCTCAGACTCGGGGTGAAGACCAAGGATATGCCTTCATTGGAGATGCTGTACGCACCCCAATACAGTACGGCGCTTGCCGTGCCAACGCCGACGATGCTGCCACTGAAACCAAAGAGGAGGCCCTCACATAATACGATATAGGCGAGTGCTGGATCGCTAAACCCGAGCGTTTGTAAAATAGCATGTTCCGTTATGCGGCTGCGGATCGCTAATAAAACGGTATTGGTGACGAGGGCGAGTACAGCGAGTACGGCACCGAGGCCAACCCAACGAGTAAAGCCAATGAGGGAAACCAAGTCTTTTGCCGTTTGTGCGACAAAGGCTTTTTCAGGTCGGGTGTGGGTTGGTTCTTGATCATGGGCAAAGGTGCTATCGATAGCTTTGGCCACAGTTTCGAGCTCTAGGTGGTTTTGAACCTGTACATTAAATTGGGTAACGACACCCAAGCCACCACGTGCCTGTTGTTGTAGAAAATCTAAGTGCACATAGGCGGCGTTGCGTTCCATGGCCTGCGTGCTGTTCATGATCCCGGCAATGGTCACGGTAATGCCAGCAGCGTCGAAGCGGTCACCAATTCGGAGGCCACGCCGCGTGGCGAGTGTATCGCCAATCAAAGCGGCATCGGAGCGCTTACGCCAGGCTTCAATACTGCCGTCGATAATCGTGATGGCGTTTTGCGAGGTATTTAATTTATCCGGGGCAATGCCGCGAAAAGTCACCACGTCTAAGCTGGTTCCACAATTATTAACCACGATTTTTAATGGGGTTACTGAGGCCACACCAGGGATTTTTTGAATATCATGTTGATAGCGTTCCGGTAGGAGGCTGGTGAAGGGACAGAATCTATTTTCACGGTAGACAATTAAGGTGGTGTCGCCGGCTTTGCTTTCGGTCGCGTCTTTTAATGTTGCCTGCATCGACTCAACGGCCGTAAATAAAAACATGCCGAGGGCCACACCAGTAATGGTGAGGGCAGAGCGGATGGGGTGGCGCCACACCTGTTTACAGGCCAAGAGGCTCAGGTTGAAGGCTAGCATGTGGTCGCTTCCGCTGTTGAGTCTGCGACTTGTCCCTTGTCTAAGTGAATTTGACGATCGGCTATAGCGGCGGCTTTGGGATCATGGGTCACCATTAAAATAGTTTTCTGTTGCTCGTCGCAGAGTCGCCGCAGCAGCTCCAGAATAGCCAAGGCTGATTCGCCATCTAAGTCACCAGTTGGTTCGTCGGCAACAAGGAGGGGTGGATCGGCGATTAAGGCGCGGGCAATTGCAACGCGTTGCTCTTGCCCACCTGATAGCTGTCGTGGAAAATGATGAGCGCGATCACTTAGGCCGACTAATTCGAGTGCAGCGTGTACCCGTTTACTGCGTTCGGCCTTGCTCATTTTATGTAGAAACAAGGGCAGCTCGATGTTTTCATAGGCGGTTAGCACTGGCACCAAATGATAAAGCTGAAAAATATAACCGAGTTTCTGTGCGCGCCACGCAGTTAGTTGTCGGCGATTTAAGCGGTGAATATCTTGGCCATCAATGTGCAAACTGCCGGTACTAATGGTATCGATGCCCGCAATACAATTTAATAAGGTGGTTTTACCACTGCCCGAGGGCCCCATTAACGAAACAAAGCTGCCGGCTTCGATATCTAAGTCGAGGTCTTTAAGTGGTGTCACGGCAACGCTGCCCTTGAGATAGGTTTTGCTGAGCGAGCGTGCTTGAATAAATGGATTAGTCATCTTGCTGCTCCTGTTTGAGGGTGACCTGTACACGTTGACCGTCCTGTAATCCGGACGGTGGATCAATGATAACCCACTCACCGGGACGTAGGCCGCTGCGTATGTGTCGATAATTATTATGCACAGCGCCAACGCTGATAGGACGTTGTTCAATGCGCTGGTCTTCGCTCACGACCCAAACATGCGTGGGGGCTGGTGTGTTTGCAATATATTGTGCTGGTAAAAAGCATTGCAGTACCGATGCATTATTGGTGTTTGTATTGTCAGTGCCTGTCGTAGCACGTGTAGGTGCTTTGCCTAAAAACTGAACTTTGACCAACATGTCCGGGCGTAACAGTGGCACAGGATTATCGATGCGCACTTTAGCTTGAATAGTATTGCGACTTATATCAGCGACACCAAGTAAACGTGTGACCGTACCAGTAAAGGTTTTTCCGGCTAATGCACTACAGGTGATTTTTGTTGCTTGGCCAATGAAGAGGCCACCAGCATCGTCGAGGGCTACATCAACACGGACCTGAAGTTTTTGTGGGTCATAAAGGGTGGCGACTGTTGTGGAATGCATGTTATCTGAGCCAAGCATTTGTTTGCGACCCGGCGAGGCGAATAATTCTTGGATCATGCCGTCCATCGGTGCGCGAATAATACAGCGATCTAGATTGAGTTGTGCTTGATCGCGTTTGCTTTGAGCGATGAGCAACTGTGCGGCGGCGACTTTTTCTTGGGCTTGTTGTTCACGAACTTTTGCCTCATGAATACTGTGTTCACTATACACAGCTTGTGCCCGCACCTGCGCAGTTTGATATTCGAGTTCGGCTTGATTTAAACGACCCTGACTAATCGATGCAGCAGCCTCGCGTAGGCGTTGCAGTACATCTAATTTTTCTGCCGTGACAGCATCGGCGACTAAATGATGTTTCTTATGGGTTTCTCTACTGGCTTCTGCGATTGCCGTTTGTTGTTTACTGGCTTGGACGAGCGCTTGCTTAGCGTGTACTTCATTTTCAGCAAGGCGAAGGGCTAAGTTGTAATCAGCATCATCAAGTTGCGCAATGATTTGGTTTTGTTGTACGCTATCGCCATCAACAACATGCACGGATGCGATGACGCCACTGACGAGTGCGGTTATTTGTGTCACTTGTGGATCGGCTTCCACCCATCCGGCTGCCTGAAAGGCTGCTTGTGCTGTTGCTTGCATTGCGGTCTGTGTTGTTGCTTGCGTTGCTGCTTGATCTGATGCTGTGTTTTCAAGTGCCGCTGCAATGGCAATGACTCGTGTGACCTGTACTTCTGCCAGTGGCACCCATTGGCGCCAGGTAACAGCAAGAAATAGGAGCACAAATGCTCCGATGCTGATCATAAACAACAGGGGGGCTCGTGATGTGGCAGGCTGTGCCTCCACTGTTTGAGCTGCTGTCTGTGTTGTGCTTGCTTGCGCTAGGCTGCGCAAGGCGTCTTCTTTTTGGGTGTCCATGAACCCTACTCCAAAACCGTGTCATTAATTGAGCAAAGAAAACGCGGGCATGCGTTTTCCATGTGCATAAAAACAGGTTGTGGATTCTAAATTAAGAGACGGACTTGGCGCGTCAGGATCGTTGTATGCGCTTGGGGACTCGCTAGCGGTGGCAATATTATTGCTACTGCATGGGCCATTGGCATCTGCTCTTCTAATGAGAGCGGACTTTGAAATACGACTGGTTGGATGACTGCGGGCAGGCTGAGGACTTGTAAGCCTTCACTGGGAAGTGTGGTCCACGCGGTAAATTGTTGGACGGGAATTTCGCAACAAGTTTTACTGGTCATCGTTTGTTGTGCGTGCTGTGCATCTTGCTGGTCAACATGGTGATTGGCGCAGCAGTTTATCTGTTCCTCGGCGACCAATGCGTTCACCGACTCTGATTGGCAGCAAGGCGCTACACATTGGTTGACCAAACAACACTGCAGTGACGCAGGGATCAGCTGGGCAAGGAGCAAGAAACTCAAAAAAGTAAAGAGAACGATATGGCGCATCTGTAACTAACTATACGTGGGAAGCGATCGTTTGCTAGTCACTTAATGTAAGTGCTCATAATTACAGCACTTAAAGATATTATCGCAGATGTCGTTTATGTCTTGGTATTGAGGCCTCGGTCGCAGAATAGTAACATCAATTGGAGGGACTATCCATGGACAAGCGACGTTGCCCGTGCTGTTCGTCAGAGAACTTGGAGCCAGGGAAAATTCATTCGACTGGAAATATCAGCTTTAAAGCAGAAAACACGCGCTTTCTCAGCATGCAGACCTCAAATATACCCTTACATGCAAATATGTGTATGGATTGTGGCTACGTGATGTTGATCGCTGATCTTGGCAAGGCGCATAAATTAGTGCAGCGCAGAGAGGCATATTGATTTGTGTATAACGGTTGTAAGTGCGTAGGCGCGTGCGGTATTTTTTACATTTAGCTTATCGTGGTACTGCGTACCGTGGATGGCAGCGTCAGGCAGACGCGCCGAGTGTGCAGGCGCAGGTGGAAGATGCGATCAGTCACGTGCTCAAGGAACGAACCTATGTTGGTGGTTGTGGCCGCACAGATGCAGAAGTACACGCGCGACAATTTTTTGCACACGTTGATATTGAAGATCCGTGGGATTACGATTTAAAATTTCGTATTAATAAAATGCTGCCGCGTGATATTGCGGTTTATGATATTATTCCCGTAGCTGAAAATGCGCATGCTCGCTATGACGCGGTGGCGCGTACCTATGATTATTTTATTCATCGCTATGCGGACCCTTTTTTACACCCCAATAGTGCGCAGTACTTATATGAAAATTTGGATATTGAAGCCATGCAGGTAGCCTGTGCCCTGTTGACTCAGTATGAGGATTACGGTGGTCTCTGTCGCAAACCAGATCAACAAAATACAACTATTTGCAAAGTAACGCACGCACAGTTGCATACTAATGCGGCGCAAGATTTACTGCGTTTTGAAATAACTGCAGATCGTTACTTGATGGGGATGGTGCGGATTATTGTTGGCCAATTATTAGAAATTGGGCGTGGCCTCAGTGATAGTGATGTCTTGCGCACGTACTTAGAGAGAACCGCAGTCTTAAAAGAAAAGATCAGCGCCCATCCACAGGGACTGTATTTGTCGGGCGTGCGTTATCCGTATTTAGACATTCCAGCGAAAACGGATTTCTCGCAATTCGGTTTGCTTTCTATGCAACCGTAAAACAAATTCTGCCTGTGTACGAAACACGTGGGAATCAAGGGCGATGAGACCCTTGTTTATGGGGTTCCGTATAGTCACACTATACAGACCCAGAGCCCCTGTTCATGGGAAGTAAAAGGAGCGTTATGCCGAATTCTGACCTTACTCATGGGAACCCATCTGGTATCATGGGAATTTCCCTCCAATATTACTGTTGGGCGATTAAATGTTAGCCATTTCGCTAAGATACCAACCATCGTGGAAGAATGGGTTTATTATATCAATCCATGTCCATATAGCAGGATCTGACATCATTGCTGATAGCTTCTCCATGGGGGACGAGAAAATCACACGTTCGACTGTTATAGAACGTGGCCTCTTAAAAATCGGTTCATTACCGGCGGAAGATTGGACATGCAAAGTGGAAAGTTGGGAAGAATATGAATTGTCAGCTGGTGAACTAAGAAAGATCCCATCTATTATGGATAAAATCTCAATACCACCACTGTATTCAAATTATCTTAGCACTGATGGAACGTACTGTCTTTTATCATTTGACGGTGGCGCTCAAAGCATATCGCTTGCTTACAACACCGAAGCCCCCGATAAATGGACAGGTATAACTGAATTACATAATTTCATCAGGGATCTATCTACAAAATATGACAAGAGTTTAGACTGGTAGCCTTGGCAATGAACTCAATCACCCAACAAAGCACTGCATCCGAGGCGCTGACGCGCTCCGTTTTCGTTTAGGCGTTATGGCTATGATTAAAACCAGATACATCACCGTGGATATTGATATCAGAACAATGGGATCCATGGATTCCATAAAAACTTGTTTTTCAGATGAGGATGTACTTTTTGAAATTTTCAAGAATGACGAGGGTGTATCGTCAACAACAGTTTCCCTCAATTCATTCACATCACCATCAGAGTCAATCCTCCATTGCATTGGTCTTCTTAAGGCCGGCGGATCGAATGTCGTCAAGGAACTACGGAATTCTCAGCTGTTAAGTTTCAACATTGGGTATGATGTTTCTAAAGATCATTGGGCCTATCGGTCAGATTGTTCACCAGCCTGTATTAAAGAGTGTTCTGACCTTGGGTTTGGCATTGGAATTACCCTTTATCCGATGGATAAACATGACTATGAAGAGCAGAATTAGCCTGTTCGCTAAACACATAACAATAAATTGCTTGCGGATGTTGCCTGCGGAAACGCTGGTGAACATTGATCGTTAGGTAAGCATTTTCTTCAACGTTTCAGTCACCGATTCCGCCATCAAGGCAAAGCCTTGATCATTGGGGTGTAAATTATCGACGGTGCAGTCCTGCCAGTTTACTGAACTAGGCCAGAACTTTTTTCCGGCAAGTAGGCGGATGTGTTTGTCGCCGCGTTTTTTGGCGCGTTGAACGGTTCGTTCGATTTCTGCGAGGCGTTTGCCGAAATAGGCGCTGTCTTTTTTGTAGACGGGTGAGCTAAGCACGAGTGTCGGCAGCGCTGGGTTTTGCTTACGGATAATTTTAAAGAATGGCTCGTGGGTCTGGCGCAGCCATGCAGGGCTGGGTGTGTTGTGATCATAATCGTAGACAAAGGCGTCGTAAGCACCGTCTTTCATGTGCTCTGCGAATTGTTCGGCGACAATCGTGTCGCCCTTGGCGTTGCCGCCAAAGCCCATATTGACGAGTTCGGCGTCGAGTGTTCGGCAGACACGTGCAGGATAGGTGAGTCCGGGGCGAGAGCAGCAGAAGCCTTGTGTTATTGATGAGCCATAAAAAAGGATGCGTTTACGTTTATGCTTTTTAGGTGGATGTATTGCAGCGTCTGGGCTGAGGCCAATCGAAATCGATATAACGGGATTTAGTATGGGGAAATAGATACACACATCCTGCTCGTCGTCAGGGAGGCCACAGCTAGTGGTGAATTGTTTGCTTGGTTTCGTCGCGCTGAGGTTCTTGTGAAAGTGCTGCTTGCGACCAGTGCCTAGATAGACATCAAAGCCACTTTCGGCGGCTAATGGATTTTGTGGAAAATGCTCGTTGCGATCAATTTTAACTTTAATCGCCAATTCCTTACTGCAGCAGCGAAAGCGAATCACGACACCGGATGGCTGCATGGCAACCCATGCTAATGATTCTCGTAATTGTGGACGGATGGCTTTTGGTAGTCGGCCGTAATCCTTGTTTTCTTCAAGCCACGGGAGGCCCTCAATCTGAAATGGTGCGCTGCGTGGATTATGCCATTGGAGCTCATGAGCCGTGTTGCTGTCTGTGGCCTGCTGTAGATTCGGATCGCCCCGCGTAGCGCGGGCCTTTGTCGTTTTTGCTGAGCGTGACATTTTAATGATCCTGACAGTCGATGGTGATTTTACCGAAATGTTCACTGCTTGCTTGTCGCACATAGGCATCATTAATCTGTGAAAGCGGGTAGCTTTTATCGATAATCGGGAGCAGGCTGTTCTCTGCAACGAAACTGAGCATGTGCGCAAAATCAGCTTCGCTGCCCATGCTGGTTCCAATAAGATGAATTTGTTTCCAGAATATTTTAAATAAATCCATGTGTTTAGGTGCACCAGCAGTTGCGCCGTAAATCACAATTTTGCCACCGGGCTTACAGACATCGATAGCAGCGTTGAGGCCTTCGCCACCGCTACCATCAATGATCAGATCAACAGGACCATGATCCTTGCTGAGCGCTCGTTGCCACTTTTCAGCACGATAGTCATAGCTAGCGTCAGCACCAAGTTTTTCAGCACGTTGACGTTTATCCGCATCTGAGCTGGTGACAAAAACCGTAGCGCCAGCAGCTTTTGCAATTTGCAGAGCAGCGAGGGCAACGCCACCACCAATCCCGCTGATTAAAACGCTTTGGCCTGTCTGTAAAAGTCCCTGCGACATGATAGCACGATAAGCGGTCACATAAGCAAGCGGTAGTGCGGCTGCTTGGTGCCAATTTAAATGAGCGGGTTTTGCATGGAGTAAATCTGCTTTGCAGATGACATGTGTTGCATGTGTGCCAGCCTGCGGCATGCCGAGAATGCGAAAGGCGTCTGACTGTACATTTTGATCGTCGCCCCAATCCTGACCGGGATTAATGATAACCTCGTCACCAGCTTTAAAGTTTTGCACCGTGCTGCCAATGGCGGAAATAATGCCAGCACCATCACTACCTAAGGTGCATGGATACGTAATGCCAGGGTACATGCCTTGGGTAATCCAGTAATCACGACGATTAAGTGCAGCGGCGTGGAGTTCAATTAGGACCTCGTCAGCTTGCGGAGTTGGCATCGGGCCTTCGCTCAGCGTTACGGGTGTTTTGTTTTCTGATAAGATGGAGCGTAGATAGCCAGACATAAGATTCCAAGAGTTGAGGTAAAATCTTAAGAGAGCTGAAGGGGGATCAAGCGAGTTGGGACTTAGGCTGGCGTCTGTGATTCCGCGCTTTCATCAGCCTGTGTCGCATCGGCTGCTTGTGCTGTCATAAACGCCATAATTAATCCCCAAAAACACAAGACTAAATTCTGTAGGGGAAGCTGCAGTTGGGTGGGCAGGACGTAGATAAGAATGACCGTTGGCGTCCATACCGAACAATTTGCGAGGAGTATGGGGAGAAAAGATTCTTTAAACCAATTGTTACGAATTATTTTTACGACACCCTGATTTCCGCGTTCTATCCACGCATAGCCAATAATCATGCTTGGCACAGCCCAGATCGGAATGTAGATTAGCTGGTCAAAAATGGTTTTATACACAATTGTCGTGACATCATTATTGTTGCCAAAAAAATAGGCCTGTAACTCGTAAAAAGCATTGATCTCTAGACCCTTAATAGCCCAGAATAAAGTGACCCACAGTAACATTGACCAAGCCTTTGGGTGGAGGCGAAAAATACCTTGGACTACACCAGGAATTATACCGCCAGCAATGGCAGTTGAGATAAATGCAAACAGATAACTCGATTTATTTTTGAGGAGGCTTAGCTCATCCAAGCAGCTAGCAAACCACGGGCTCCAATGCCAGCCAGCAATAACCCCAGCAGCAAGCAACCAAATTACGATTCCCGGAATAAGATTCGCCCGCGCAGCCGTTAAGCCTTTGTTGATCGCCTGCTTCAAATTTGATGCCATGCCTGTGCCTACTAGCGGAGACCCGCTGCTCTGATCGAACGGCACAGGATGGCTTATCTGGGACTAAGTCAAATTTTTAATCGAGCTTTACTCTCATATATTTGATGATTAGTAATTGACGCTCTTCCGGTGCGTCTATGATTTTGAGACGATTGTCTAGGGAGCTTGCTGGTAATGACGGGTGAAAATGTGGATGTAGTGGGTTCTGCTGCCGAAGACCCAAATGAACAGTCGGAAACGCAGGTAGAATTAACATCATTTCAATTATTTACGATTCGCTTTGCGGCAACTACGCTTATTTACTTAAGCGCTGCATATATTGTTGAATTTATAACTGGATTATTCAATGATCAACTCGAGATACGCTTTGATATATTGTTTGTTTTAGCAGGATTTGGTCTCTTGCGCTTTAAGGAGTCTGCTCGCTGGTGGACTGTGTTTTGTTCATGGCTTTTAGTGCTGATTATGATTATTGTTGTAATAGGGTGTACGATACAAGAGCAATGGCATGAATTTCCAAAGGAGGATTTGAGTCTCGTTTTATTGATGTTTGTTTTCTCTATTTGGTTTATTTATTCTCTAGGCCAAGAGTCATTGAAGGCACACTTTACTGAGCGGGGTAAGGCTGAGCTGGTGTGGCCATGGGTAATATTAGTGTTTTGTCTTGCACTGAGTTTGTTTATTTATGCAAAAGATGCGGAGCATGAGCGTACTATTAAGGCAATACGTTACACAGAGGTAACCTTGAGAGTTTGTGATAGTCAATCTGGCAAGCCGCTAAATATAAGTTTGGTGCAAAGGTGGAAGACTGGTGATGAGGAAGGTTCTGGTTTGTCATTAGAATCATTGGCTGACGGGATGTGCGTCTCTTGGTTAGGTGTCAACGGTAGGTCGGTTGCGGTTTCAAGTGAAGGCTACAGTGAAGTAGAGTTGGAATTAACGCATGCTGATGACAACACCGAAAAATTATTAAGCTGGATCTAGAGCCAACGGATGTAAACGATACGGTTGTTCCTGATCTGCCCGAATAAAAATCACTTCTATGATCTAGCTGTCACTGACCAATGCGACGATAGCAACTTCATCTTCCTCAATTTCACTAAAACGCCCGACCTTATCATCTTCGAAGTAATTATCGTTGACGTCATCATTGGCGGTGCTGACTTCGCCGACAATCGCATAGCCGTTAATGGCCCAGAAACTGTGTTTAATGCCAGCTGTCATGGTGATGCGGTTGCCCGCTGTCAGGGTAAACACTTCGTTGCATGGTAGTTCTTGAAATTCGCCGTTGATGTGCATCTGCACGCTGGATTTATTGGAAGACAATTTAACCGCGAGTTCGCCGTAACGACAAATAATGTCTTCTTTTTTTTGTGCATGACAGTGGCTGGGCGTTACTTGGCCTTCGCGGACGTACATGACTTTTTCGCAGTATTCTTTTTGCTCGGCAAGATTAACGAGCGTCAATCCGCAGGCATTAAAATCGTTTAGACCAAAATCGGTGATATCCCATTTAGCATTGGGCGGTAGCGCCCAGCCATGTTTGGCAAAGGCGCTTTGTGCTTCTTTAATAACGGCGTTAATCTCACTGCGTTTCAATGCTTACTCCCACGCACTATGATAGAGGCTGCTGGCTGTTAGTGACGCTTCGAGTGCAGCTTTGCTCGCATCAACGGGGTGTACGCTTTCTATGCGCACGCTGTTGCTGCCGTCAAGGTTAACAAAATTATCGGTCCAGCGAATGTCTTCGTCTTCGTATTCTAAGCGAGTCCACAGCGCGGGTACGGAACTGCAGAGCGTGACGACGATGCGCCCGTCTTCGAGCTTTTCAATTGTTCGCGTAATCTGCGGTTCTTCGAGATTTAAATATTTTGGTTTGCAAATATGGCTAAAGTTTCGGCTGATCACGTTGCCGTCTTGGACTAATTCCACCCAACACAAAATATCACGTGTTTCGTAGTCTGCTTGGAATGCACTGCAATCAATCTGACTTACCTGCGTGTCGGTTTGACTTGTTGTGCTTTG
>CBDUFM010000016.1:0-12699 GCA_965366325.1 uncultured bacterium | reverse complement strand
TGATTAAGCCAGTATACGAATCGACGAGACCGAATTCAATCATGATTTGATAATTCGGAATCATCATGGCCAGGCCGGGGAGCATCATGGTTGCTAAGTAAAGAATGAAAATCCGGTCTCGTCCCTTCCACTGTAGGCGCGAAAAGGCATAGGCAGCCATCGCACTGCTAAGGACAGTAATAAAGGTGATCCAGCAGGTAACGAAAATGCTGTTCCAGTAGAAGCGGGCAAAGCGTACTTTTTCAAAGACTTCGGTATAATTGCCCCACTGAAAAATGCTTGGTAGCCAAGTCTCTTCATTGACTTCGCCACCAGATTTGAGGCTTGTGAGGACCATCCATAGAAAAGGTAGTGCAAGGCTAAGGCCTATGACGGATAAAAGAATGTGAACTATTGTTGCATTACGTATGCGTTTGGCATCAGGTAATGTATCTGCAGAAACGCTGTCGGCTTGCGCTGGAATTTCTGCCTTGGGAGTAGCTGGGTTAGTCATTGGTGTATTTGCTCCCAAATTTCCAGTTAAACATGGTGATGGCAAAGACCAGAACAAACATGGCCCATGCAACGGCTGAGGCAAAACCAAGGCGCCCGGTTTCGAAGCCTTCTGAATACACGTAATAGGCGAGGGTGGTGGTTGAGCCTGCAGGTCCGCCATCGGTCATGGTTTTGGCCATTTCAAAGCCGCCTTGGAGGCCGCCAATAATTGCCATCACAAAAATAAAGAACGTGACCGGTGCGAGCTGTGGCCAAGTGATATGCCAAAAGCGCTTAAAGCCTTTGGCTCCATCAATGTCGGCTGCTTCGTAGAGGGATTGTGGGACGCTGCTTAATCCAGCGAGATAGAGGAGCATGCTATTACTGCCAATGGCTCCCCAGAGGCCCATTAATATAAGTGATGGTTTAGCCCAATGGTAATTAGTGAGCCAGTGCGGTGGACTTAAACCTTCGGCAGCAAAACTTGGTAAATGGTAGGACCAAATGGCAAGGCCAATTAATGAAATTTGGATGACCATGATGCCAGCACAGAGCATCAGTGCGGTGCCCAGGCCATAATCGCCGACACAGTGGAAGTCGCGCTTTTTAATCATGTCGCGAATCAGCTGGTAGAGCATGACACCGCTACCGGTTAATAAGATGAAGCTGGCATAAAAGGCATAATCATTAACGAGAATGGCTCCGGTTGCCTCTGTTGTTGGCATCCAGTGATAAGCGCAAAAAGGTGCGAGGAGTAGGAAGCCACCGCCAATAATGCAACCTATGAAACCGACTTCACCGTCATTCCATGCACGACGCAAATAACGAAATCCAACGTAGCTCAGCGCGGTGACGATGATGTAGCCAATGCAGATGCCACTTTGCACGAGTGCGCTGGGCGTGCTTTCAATGAGGCTTGAAAAGCTATCAACTGGGCTGCGCAGAAAATTATTTAATGGTCCGTTGATCGGATTGTAGATTTTTTTCCAGAGCAAAAAGACCGCAACGCCAGATGTGAAGCTGGGGAGATAAAATACCGTGCGATAAATCGTTGAACCGGTAAGGGTACTGCCGATGTACATCAGACTTAAGAAGCTACCGATGACCAGTAGGACAGCGGTTTGTGTCATGCCGGTCAGCATGAGCACAGTGCAGCTAATGAGCATAATAACTGAGATGACAGCAGAAATGAGGAAGATGACTTTGGCATCGGCTTTGCCTTTGCCCTTCAGTTGTGCACTGAGCAAGAGGGCGGCAATTAAGCTGCCGGCCATGCCAAAGGGGATGCCAATCATCATGATGAGGGTGTTGATTAAATAGTCGATGAAATTGGCTTCTTGGAAGAGTAAGGCAAAGTTTGTGAAGCCAATAAATTCAACGCCATCGGGCTTGAACATATTATGTTGTTTTAAATCCCAGTTAGAGAAGGCCATGATGAGGCTGAAGATCAACGGAAATAAGGTGAAGACTAAGAAGCCAGCGATGTTCGGTGATAAGTAGAGCGCTGCTGTGCCGAGGCGCTTCCAGTCTTTTTTGTCCCAGGAACTATCCGACATAATTACTCCAACATGCCTTTGGCTTCATAGTAGCCAA
The DNA here is from genome assembly GCA_965366325.1 of uncultured bacterium. Classification (GTDB taxonomy): domain Bacteria; phylum Planctomycetota; class UBA11346; order UBA11346; family UBA11346; genus JANQLF01. The sequence continues at coordinate 10,632 of CBDUFM010000016.1, read as the reverse complement.
GGTAGTAACGATTTTTTATAAGCTCACGCGGAATTTTTTTACCAGCGGCCTTGCATGCATCAATTTTCTCTTGGTCTTTACAGAGCTCATTGTAGAGGGGGACTAGTGAGGGTGTTTCTTGGAGGCGCAGTTGAATGCGGTTTTTAATGGTGTTGTAGGCAATGACGACCGCTTCTTCCGGTGTGTATTTACTGGGATCGGCCATGACCGCCTGTGAGGCAGAGCGACATTCTTTGTTAACAATGGCGGCAGAAATAAATGGGCTATGCGTCATGAGCACACCGTACTTGCTGAGTGCGTTACTATATTTTTCGTGGATACCATTTTCGTTTGGGTAGGCAGCAGGTTTTTTGTATTCATCTAGTTGAGCGAAGGCTGGTGTTGGGGGAATGGCGTCTGCACTATCAACTATGGTGAGATTGTATTCTTTACTGGCTAGAAATTGAAAGAAATAGGCGGCTAATTTTTTACGGCGCTGGCTATAGCCATTATACATAACTGCCGCGCGACTACCGGAGGTGGTGTTTTGATAGCCATCTTGCGGCGGTGGTAAGACGCTGATCGTCATATCAGCAAACCACGGTAGGCCTGGTTTGGCGCGTTGGTCCTCTGCTTTGGGGTCTGGTTTCCATTGGCGAAATTGAGTGAGCGCCCAGCGACCAGAGAGGTACATGCCAAAATTACCGGCACGGAATAACCCCGGTCCTGAGCCGCCATGGGTTGCTTCACCACTGCTAATCGATGCACGGTCTGCACTACTCGGTAGGATATGGAGGTCATAGACCCAGCGATGATGGAGTTTTAATGTTTTTTCAAAAGCAGGGTGATTGGCCATCGAATCAGTTAGGGTTTCATTCATGAAATCAATGCCCCAGTTGCGCATCACAACCTGTTCCTCGATGCGGTCGAGTAGAAAGTAGTGATTGTGACGCATTTCGGGGTGGGCTAATTTTGCTTGTGCGATAAATTGTTGGGCCAGTGTTTCGAAATCGGCAAAGGACCAGCCATCCTGCGGTAAGTCGACGTTAAACTTTTTCATGGTGTCGACGTTGACCCAGTACATGTTGGTGTAGATGTTGCAGGGAAACATAAATTGTTTGCCGTTTACTTGTAGTGCGGGCGCAACACCGGGGTAGGTGTAATCCGGGCTGAAATTCATTTCCTGTGCAAATGCTGTTAAATCATGAATAATATTCATTTCATGAAAATATTGCATGTCACCAGAGGCGGTTGAGATATCCATGATGTCACCACCAACACCGGATACTGATTGGATAATTTTCTTTGATTTGTCGGTGTTTGCCGAATCGACACGCAATTCGTAATGATCTTCGACAGGAACGTTTATTTTCATCCATTTATGAAAGGCATCAACTTGACTGTCGCGCACCGGATTGGGGTCAGTTACCCAGTAGAGCACTGGGTGACTGCCTTCTTTTTGTGGTGTACTGATCCACGTCGCAATTGATGACACGATGAGCAGTAAAAAGGAAACGGTAAAAATGTATTTCATAGAGTGACCTGTCTATGGTGCCGATTCGATGCATTGTTTGTGGAGTAAAAAGATCCTGACTTCATTTGCGGCAAGGCTCAGTTTCTGGGGTTTGATTGGTTCCCCGGTGATGCTTGTTAGTAGCGTGTGCTGAGGGGTGATAATTTCGATATCCCTTTTCTGATTTCGGTTCATGAGGATACATATTTCACCTTCAGCATGCTGTAGTCGACGCAAGCGCAGATCTTGGTTTTTATACGGAATCATGGCATTGGGTATGATATGATGCGGCAGTAATTCTCTGAATATCCGCCGATATTCTTCAGTATAATTGATGAAATAACTTTGAAAGAATAATGTGCCAACACGTGTTCCCATGCCACCATGTGCATGTTTTTTTTGTAAAATGGAGGGGCTATCGTCAGGCCAGTATGCACTTGCGTGCTCAGAGGCAGAGAAGCCAATTCTAAACAGCAGTGCTCGCAGCGTATGCGCGCCGAATGTAGCAGTTTCATCGCTACCGCCGTAGAGCTCTCCAACACTTGCACCAAACAGCTGCTCTAGTTTCCTGTGGCGGTGTCGAGCGATTCTGCCGTTGGGGTGTTTCCAGCCAAATAGTCCGTCGGCAATCAGGGTGCCGCCTTGTTCACAGAAGACCTGAAGCGCATCTAGACTGGCTTCATCGAGGGCGGTGCAGCTTGGAGCAAGTAAGCACTTCAATGCTAGTCGGGTAATATCTTTGAGTTCGTGTTCGTGGATGAAGCGAATTTCAAAGCCGAGATCCTGTGCCAAGCAGTAGGCGCCAGATACGGCATCGCTGGCCATTTGTCTGTTGCGTGGGTTGTCAGTATTGTCGCCGTCACCTTCTACGAGGCCGAGGTTCCAGCTAGCAGAAGAAACGAGAATGCCGATTTCGCCTTGATGTGGCTTGGCATGGTGCAGCAGGGCTGCTGCTTCTTCGAGCTCAAGCTGTGTTTGTTTAATGGCATGCAGGCGTTTGCTGGCAGCACCGTTGTCTTGAATTAAAGCCCATTCGCCGGCCTCGAATCCATCGTCGCGATTATTATAGCACCAGAATAAAACGGCTTTCGCGCCACTCGCCGCACTTTCCCAGATCCATTGGCGCAGGTCTTCGGGCTGTGGTCCACTTGGCTCAAAGGCACTGAAAATAGTGGGACCGCCTTGTAGTTCGGTCACCCAGAATAAATCATCGGGGTCGGGTGTCGCACTGCGCATCATGTCCGCAAACATGGCCACCGATTGCTGCATACGGTCTTTGGGAAAGCGGACTGAGTGCCAGGGCGGGTGTACGGAACTGCCGATAAAATCGCAGATCGCAGCTTGCTGCCAAATGTCTTGGCCGCCGTCACTCATGCATTGCGAGATGCGATGTGGATTAATGTGAATTTTGTGTTGTGGATCAAGTTGTTTGGTGAGTACGGCAATCTCACTGAGTTTTTCAGTGAGTGCACGACAGGTGAACTCAAGCCAGTCGATGTCTTCTGTGTAGGAAACAAATTCAAGTTTGCTGTTATTGTTTTCTTGCGCTTCGCAAATTTGATCAAAATTTTCAAATTGATGAAAGTATGTTCTATTTAATGCGGAGATATCATTGTGATATTTGTGTCGCAGGAATTGACGGAATGCGCTGACCGTACGGTGGTTTTCTCTGCTCAGGCTGCGGCTTGGCTCATTCCATAAGATCCATGAATGCAGGGCGGGATTGCTGGCGTAACGACTGACGACTGTTTCAATGTAATGGAGTCCTGCCTGCCAAAACGCGGGGTCATCGAGGTCGCCGATATCCTGCATGCCGCGGGTGCTGCGCATCCAACCGGGTGGGGAGACGGACATCAGTGTGCCGACTATCTGCATGTCATGTTTCTGAGCAGCGGCAAAGGCGGCATCGAATTGATCGAAATTCCACTGTCCTTGACTGCGTTCGATGAGGTCCCAGCTGATGAACAGTCGTATCAGGCTCAAGCCGTGCTGCGACATCCCCGAAACCCAGCTTTGGATTTGGGAAATATCGTCTTCACGATTGATAAACAGCTGCGATCCGAGTTGAATATTAGACATTCACTATCCCAAATGGTCCATTTTACTAATTGTGACACTACATAAGGTCTAATATTGGTCAAGAAATATGAACAATAGTGTATGTATTTAAGCTAACACTGTATAGAATTGTCACAAAATAGAGTTTTATTTCGTTTAAATGGAGATAGTCTTACAAATAACAAGATACAAATTGACTAATATTGTACAGATTGTAAGTTTTTGAGCAAAGGAGAACCCGATGACAGCAGCCCAAGTGCGCACCTATATGAGTAAGGCGGTGCGATTAAGCGAGCAAATCCGTCAGGAGATTAAAGACGGTAAGTATGCTATTGGTTCCTTGATGCCAACTGAGATGCAGCTGGTGAAGTCTTATGAAGTGTCGCGCGTTACGATTCGTCGCTCGCTGGGTATGTTGATCGAAGAAGGCATCCTCCTGAAGATGCCTCATCGCGGGGTGATGGTGCAGGGTTTGCATGCGGCTGGTCGTGGTGAACGCGTGGCTAATTCTATGGGAAAACAGATCGCCATTGCGGCCTTGTTATCTAGCAACCCCGACGAAGGCATGGCACGTATTCAGCAGGGGATTGAGGCGTTTGCGCGTGACAATGGGATGTCCTTTCAATTACTAGCGAGTAATAGTGTCAGTGATGACGCCGAAAATGTTTTTGCCGCATTGGAGCATGTTGAGGACCTTGGCATTGATGGTGTCATTATTTTACCCTATCCTGGTGATCCGCATTTAGATATTTTGCATGAATTAAAAGAAGCACATTTTCCAGTGGTGTGCATAGAAAAACGGACGCGTGATATTCAATTGCCCTCTGTTGAGCCAGATAATAAAACCGGTATGTATCGAGCGACGCAGCTCCTTATTTCAAAGCATCGCCAGCCCGTGTATTATATTGGCCTGCATAGTGATCATAAAAATGACACTGATCGTTATGACGGCTACGTGCGTGCTATGAACGATTTTGGCTATGATAAAGAAATATCTGATTACACCTATTTACATGAAATGAGTTCTAGTGATCCGGCGTATTGGCAAATTGAGCGTCCTTGGCAGCAGGGATATGATGTTGCACAGCGCTTATTTGATGAGCAAAAATCCCCAATGAGCATTGTCTGTCTAAATGATTATATGGCTTGGGGGGTCTATCGTGCTGCTGAAGAACGTGGCCTCGGTATAGGTGAGGATATTCAAATTATTGGATTTGATGATCTAGAAATTGCTTCCTTGCTGTCGCCTCCATTAACAACGGTGCGCCAGAATTTGGAAGAGAAGGGGTATCAGGCAGCACGCATTTTGCGTCAGTGCATTGTTGGTGACCTACGTGTACCGATTCAAATTACGTTGCCAGTTGAATTGGTGGAACGGGCTTCTGCATAATGCGTACTAAGGAATAGAGATATGAGTGGTTTATTGGAAAAAGCACAGTGGATTTGGACTGATGCGCCTGAGAAAAATGCATATGTTGCGTTTGTTAAACAGTTTAATCTTAGCGATCTAAGTCAACTAAGGATCGATTTATTTGCTGACACCTATTATAAGCTGTACCTCAATGGGCGTTTTGTGAACGCTGGCCCTGCGCCATTTCGTAAGCCAGTGGTCATGCTCGATAGTTATGATTTAAGCGCGTATGCGCAAGCGGGCGAAAATACACTGTGTATTATCTGTCATTTTGTTGGCAAGACGATTAAATGGAATGAAACCGACGCGCCCTGTCTGGCAGCCGAAATCCATAGCGTCGATGCTTATATTGCAACTGATAACACTTGGCAGTCTTATCCATTGTCTGTGTGGCAAGCTGATGCGCCAGATATGGTGTGGGCCTTGGGTGCTGTTGAAGCGATGGATGCACATGATCCGAGTTATGAGGTTTTGCGTCATTTTGCCAGTGAAGATTATGGCGTAAGCCAGAAAGCCTTGACGTTTAAGCCACAGAAAACCAAGATTGTAGAGCCACGTATCAGTGAGATACGCGCTCGCATGGTTCCGTATTTAAAGTGGGAGCGGATTATTTGCCGCGCAGAACCACGCATCAGCAAAACTAGTCGTGAGACATTCAATCTTAATGACCATGCGATGCGCACCAATTTTGAGCATAAGCCACACGTTTGGGATGCGGATGCCGTGCATATGTTTCAAGATGATGGCGTACATTTAAATCGATGGGTTGGTGAGCGTGGCTTTGCCTTGCATTATGATTTTAGGCGGATCTGTGCTGGTGAATTTAGTTTTGAGATTGAGTCTGATAGTGAGGCTACCGTCGACATTGGTTTTACAGAGCAAATGCTCAATGGCATTCCGGAGATATCTCGCGCCGGCAGCAAATTTTATATGCGCATCAAGCTTCGTCGCGGTACCAATAAATTTCGCATGTATAAGTTCACTGGGTTCCGTCATTTATACGTAACGTGTAAAGATTTCGTGGGCGATCTGCATATTAAGCCACCTGTCTGTCATGAGTGCCATGCTGATTTAAGCTATGAGGCAGATTTTTTTAGTAAAGACAGGGCTTTGAATGCGATTTATGATATTTCACGGCGCAGCATTATTTTAAATACACAAGCACAAAGTTATGATTGTAATTCCAGAGAGCAGGGATGCTACTGGGGGGACTCGCTGTTCATACTTGATATGGTAGGTCATATGACGGGTGATTTTTCACAGATGCGTCATTTGTGTTATGCCATGAGGGATGAGTATGCTGCCAAGGGTGAAGTATATTCGAGTCTTTTTGGCCTCGGAACTGTTTTATTTGATTACTGCTTAGTGCCGATGGAAGTTATGTCACGCTATTATCGCTATACAGGTGACCGCCAGTGTATTGAGGACAATCTATCCTGTGCCGAGCAGATAGTTGATGATTTTAGGCAGTTGAAGGATCCGAACGGTTTAATTGCGCTCCGAAATTGGACTAAAGACGACAATGAGACTATTCGTAAGGGCCTCTTGTTTTTAGATCATGCGGGTTTGGGTTGGCATCCACGTGATAGTGTAGGCATTGATCGGGATGATTATAATGCGGGCATCAATCTTTTTTACTTAAAAGCCTTGCAGTCCTTGGATGAACTGCATGTCGCATTGGGATTGGAGCGTCCATTTAAACAGGAAATAGAGGCGCATCGAGAACTCATCTATACGAGTTTCTATGATGCATCAGTTGCTTTGCTCATTGATGCAGTCGACGAAGGTAAGACGGAAAAAAACTTTTCACAAATTGTGAATGCCTTGGCTATCAGCACTGGTGTTTTAGTTGCTGCAGAGGCAGAGACAGCATTGGCATTAATATGTGCTCTAGAGCAGGAGACATGGATTGCCCATGGCACGCCTTACGGTTATTTCTTTGTGATTGATGCGATGCGCGCATGTGGACGCACTGACAAGATCTTGCCACTGATTAAATTGCTCTTTACGCCAATGCTGGAGCGCCAGGCAACCTGTACCTGGGAAACCTTTGGTGGTGAAATTCATGACAGCCTCAACCATGCATGGTCCGCGGCCCTGCCATATGCTTTGCAACGACTGATTTGCGGTTTGGATATGGATGCAGCCGCTTATGCGCCTGTTGTTCTGCGGCCAGCCTTGGCGGCGATAAATGATTGCGCATGTCGCTTTAGCTTGCCCCAAGGTCTTTTAGGGGTGGAGTGGAAGCGCTTAAATGCGCAGCAATTACAATTGCGGATAGCTGTTGCTGATGACATGACCGTTCGCCTCGAATTGGATGATGCGGTACATGAGATAGATGCCGATACAACGCTGATTCTGGAACGGCCCTATTCCTAGTGCAGCATTATGTATGACTGCAGCGAAGGAACTCAGCTTGCATCATTGTAGTTCTTGTGCCAAGATGCGGTTCTGAAATCCCTATGACAAATTTGCGCACAACAATTCATGACGATGATGATGCAGCATCGCTTTCGCATACGCGCCAAGCGATGCTGGAAACAATTCCGGAAGAGTTATTTGAGGATGCAGCCAGTGCAGCAGAGCTGAAAGATACACGGCATACGACGCAGTCGGCTTTGGATACCGTTGCGGCAAGTGGTGGTGCTGAACATATGCAGCTACCGCTGTTTTCGAATACAGATATTTATGAGAAGATCCCTGAGCTTATCCAGAATGGGCGCATTCCTGGTCGTCGCTACGCCATTGGTGAGTTGCTTGGGGCTGGTGGCAATGGCAACGTTTTCGATTTACGTGATAATAATTTTGATCGCAATGTTGCGGTTAAGATGTTGGCAGATGATCACGCTCAAAATATAAAGGTGCTACGTAAATTTGTGCATGAGGCATTGATTACAGCACAATTAGATCACCCCAATATTTTACCCGTCTATGACATGGATATAACAGAGGGCGGCTCGCTGTTTTATACCATGAAAAAAGTCGAAGGGTATTCACTGAATGAAGTCATCGAAGACAGTGTTGATGATGCCTATGTGGACGAAGTGAATGACTTTGATGATGTTGTGCGTTTATTTATTAAAGTATGTGAAGCGGTCTCTTATGCCCATGCACGGGGCATCATTCATCAGGATATAAAACCCAGCAATATTATGCTAGGTGCCTATGGTGAAGTGCGGGTGGTCGATTGGGGTACGGCGATTGATACGAAGATTGAGTCATCAACATCGGGGCGTTTGGTTGGTACGCCGATGTATATGTCACCAGAACAAGCACGCCGTGAAGGTGCAGATGAGCGTAGTGATGTCTATTGTCTGGGGGCGAGTCTCTATCATACCTTAACTGGTCGTTTTCCGGTCTGGCACGATTCGCAACGTATTTTCTGGCGTTATAAAAAAGAGGGAATCATTGATCCGTTAACAGCAGCAGATGAGGCGCAGATACCGAAGCCATTGATTGCGATTGCCTTTAAATGATTAGATCCAGATCCCGAAGAACGCTATCAAAGCGCGTCAGCTCTTGGTGATGACCTCAAGAAATATCAAGCGGGTCTATCTGTTGGGGCTTATCATTACTCGCTGATAGAATTTTTGAGACAATGGGCAGCGCAGCACAAAGAAGCCATGTTTGGTGCATTGCTAATTATGCTGTTATTATTATTGGTCGGGTTGTTTAGCTACGCTGAATACAAAAAAGAACTTTCCGGTTGGGGGGAGCCCCTGGTGGTGGAAGAGTTTCATAATGATGTGGACTGGCGCAATAATTGGCATATTCATCGAGGTACCTTTGCCGTTGAAGAAGGACAGCTGGTTACTAAAGAGGGTTCTTCTTTTTATGCATTTTATGATAAGCGTTTATACGGTAGCGTAGCAATAGAATTTGATGGACAAATGTTGCCTGGCTCTCCACCGTGTGACTTATCAGCGGTTTATATTAGCGGATTTAAACAGAACGCAGAAACAGAAATGGGGCGGGATGGTGAAGCTCTGCAGGATGTCTTTTTGCTGCAAAATGGTGGCTATCACAATACGTGTTCAATGATTCTCGGGCCAGAGGGCCGTTTGGATTATAAGAATATTCAACTAGAAAATGCTCGCACCTATCGTATTCGTGCTGAAGTTGATCGTGATGAGATGCGCTTGTATTTGGATGGGGAAGAGATCTGTTCACATCAGACTGATTTCCCATGGACTTCGGGTTATATTGGTATTTATGGCTATTTTCATAGCAAGGCATTTGATAATATAAAAATCTATTCCAAGGGTGTGGCGGAAAAAGTGAGCATTATGGAAACGGCAGATGTCCTGTTTACAAAAGAGCTCTATAAAGACGCCTTAGACCAATATTTTAAAATTTCAGAAAGTCATGCTGGTACGCCTTTGGCTGAAGAGGCAGATTACAAACAGGGCGTGTGTTATCATAAGCTCGGTGATGCACTGAAGGCCAATCAGCAATGGGATCGCCTTAAAACTAATCGTTATGCGGGTGCGGTGCGTGCCCATCGCTGGGAAAAATTACGCGTTGATCAGGCCTACGGTCAAATTATTGAGGAACTGGAGGCCTGTTATGCAGATTTGGAGCCCATTGAACAACGTCGCATTCAAACGCAGTGGATTAGGGCGCTGAATAGTCAAATTAATGAATGTGAATTAACGCATGTGCAACGTTATATGGAATTATGGAAGCGTTATTTTACGAGTGATCCGGTTACAGCGACTGAGGCTACCCATGCTTTTGTTGCCATTGGTGACTATGAGAGCATTCCCCAGTATTTGAGTCACCTACCTGCAAGTATGCTCAGTTATTACGGTGCACGTGGCGAATTCGAAACCGTGCTCAATACTTATCCAGATATGCGCCATCCACAGGTGAGTGCGCTTATGCACTCGGGGCAATTCGAGCGTGTTTTGCGTGATTATGCTGACATGCGAGCGGAATGCGGGCAAGCGCTTCTTCGTCTGGGCCGTATCGAGGAGGCCAAGCAAACCTATGCAGATATTCCCTCGGTCGTTGCACATGCGCTCTTGTTGCAGGGGGCCTATGATAAAGTAATTGAACGCTACCCAAAATTTGGATGGGGTGAATTGACGTCGTATATTTTATCTCAACGATTTGATGAATTTAATGCAAAGTATGAAGCGAAAACCCTGCCGCGAGAACGGTATCAGGCGACTATGTCAGCTGCGCTCTTGGACTATATAAATGGTGAAAAGCGAAGCGCGATTACGCTCATGGAAAAAGAGCGACAGAAGCCATTGAATTATCTGCCAAACTGGGCTCCGCATATGTTTGAAGTGTTTTTTCAGTATGAGGTCTTGCAGAGCATTGAAGGAGATGCTGAGGTGCTGCGGCGTGCGCTTACGTCCTATGCTAAGATGCCGTATCATGTTAAACAGCGTTTAGCATATACAGCGCGCTTATTATTGGGTGAAATTGACGAAGCAGAGTTTATGGCTCAGCCAGATAAATTAGCCTTACGTGCGCGGTACCTTTTTTATAAAGGCATTGCGTTGGAATTGACAGACAAACCACAAGCAGCGCTCAAACAATATCAGGCCTTCTTGCATCTGGATGCCTACGAGCGTGAAATGGATCAGGCGGTATTGATCTTTGCTCGCTGGCGTATCGAGCAGCTGTGCTCATTATAACTGGGCAACCCAACGAGATTTGT
>CBDUFM010000015.1:0-12761 GCA_965366325.1 uncultured bacterium | reverse complement strand
GACCAACAATGCATGCCGATGTCGCGCCTCCTGCATTTACGCTGGACGCTTGATGTGGAACGCATGATTCCGCACGACCCACGCCTGCGCCTATTTGGCAAAGATGGCCGCGGTTGGTTAAATCCCTTTTCCGGGCAATGGCAAGACGACGTCAACGCGCCACAAAAAAATATCAACCGCAATACCATTGCACAAATTGCTGCGATTTTAAGTCAGTGCCCCTTTGCCGCGCAGGGTGTCTTTAAAGAAGACAGCGACCTCAGTGAAATGCTCCGTCAACGTCGCGTCCAAGAAGACAAGGTCGTTAAAGAAGCCGAACAACGCCGCGAACAAGAATTACACGCCGACGCGGATTTAAAGCGCGCCCAGGAAATTCAAACGCAATCGCTCGGCCCACTTCCAGAAATTCCAAACTATGAGTTCGCCGTTCACTACGAAGGCTACAGCCAAGTCAGTGGTGATTTTTACACAGCAATTCCATTAACAGAATCACGCTATTTTATCATGCTCGGCGACGTCACTGGTCACGGCGTGCAAGCTGCCCTCGTAGTTGCTAGCGCTATGAAAACACTGCGCCTGCTCGCTCGCAGCTCACACGATCTCGTCGATTTAATGACACAATTAAACGACGAAATTAAAAATGATTTACTGTCTGGACAATTCATCACCGGCTTTGCCGCGGTACTCGATACGGACACCGATGAATTACAATGCGTCCTTGCTGGGCACCACCCCTGCCTCCTGATGAACATGCACAAGCCCAACGTCCTGCAACGGGTTGGCCTCAAAGGCATGGCCATGGGATTGGCGGGCAAATTATTTAGAAACAGCTTACGCGTCACCATTATTCAATTGGGCGAAGGTGACTGCCTCCTCCAGTATTCAGATGGCATCATCGAAGCCATGGATGATAACAAAGAAGAATATGGCCACTTCCGTGTCATGGCATCATTGCTTGCGAATTACGACCTTTCCAGCGAAGACATCGTTAGCGCCATGGCCGACGAAGTAAAAGAATTTTCCAACAATGATGTTGGTGATGACCTGACCATCCTCGCCCTCAATATCCCGATGCCAGTCAGCGAAGAAGACGACATGGACATCACCGAGGTCGAAGCAGACACAGCCAGCGACATCCTCAAGACCCGCAATCAGGCCTAATCTGCCGCTCATCCTTGCACAATCACGCTGTTTGCCATACAGCAATAGCATAAAGACCCACCATACACACACAAAACATAGCAAGCAGTTGCCAAAGTAGTCGCAGCCTGTTAGCCTTACTTTGCTCGACCAATTCGAACAATACCTAGCTAATCAGCTACTGAAATCTGCACTGGGTTTACCTCTATGACCACGCCTGATCCTGATGCTCAATTTGATGAATTTGCAGACCTTGATTCCAAGCTCGACACCCTCTTTGGTGAGGAGCCTGCAGACCCAAATGTACGTGAAATGACACAACAATTCTTCAAAGGCACCGGCGACATGAAGGCCTGGGATACCGTAGATCAATCCATTCATGCGGCCGTCGCTGCGCAAAATGCCGAACACGTCGATGAAGAATGGGGTGAATTCGCCGATACTTTTTTTGGCGAAGAAGAAAGCAGCCCAGCAGCAACAAACAGCGACCCCAGCTTTGTCGCCAATCAAACCGTGCGCTTTGATTTTGGCGGTGATGCCGCCCCCAGCCTGGCGAGCACCGGCCTCGGCGGCAACGACACCCAAGAAGCCGCCACATTCAACTTATTTTTAAAGAAAATAGTCAACCCCAAACAACGCAGCGCCGCCGTTGAAATTATTGCTGAAATTCTTGCAATTAGCAACGATGAAGCAGAGGCCATGACCAAAAAACCATTTATCAAGGTTTTAATCAATGTCTCAAAAAGCGAGGCCGATGCGGCGCATGCACGCTTTAAGACTGCTGGTTTAATTTCCACCATTAAAAAATGTGTGTAATTATTTTAGCAATCGACTCAATGGCTAAAACTAAATAAGCGTAAGTCCTCCCGCTCCTCACAACCGATCGCATGCCAAAATTCCTGAGCAGAACCATTTGCATCCTGCACAAATAAATGGGTTTTTTGAATGCCAATAGCAGCCAAGCGCGCAGAAGCCTCCTTAAACAAGGTCTCCGCTAAGCCCTGACGTCTATACGCTGCCGCTATCCACATATGATGCACGAAACCACGCCGCCCGTCATGCCCACACAAGAGACTACCAATTATGCATGATGCGCCATCCGCCCCCTCTACCTCGATGAGTACACTTAAATCTGGATTACGTTGTAAATAGGCGGCGATGCCTTGCCGCGTGTCGCATTCATACAAGGCAATCCCAGGCTCATTGCTCCAGCACTGCCACAACGCGTCATAGTCCTCGATTTGTATCGTTCTGAGCTGCATAGATGTAACTAACATATTCATTCTCTTATTTTTGCTTTGCATTTAAACACGAAAAAAGCCACCTGCGCACAGGTGGCTTGTATAATATTTTTAGAATAACGACTTTAGATTATGCTAATACACCATACGGCACCTGTCCAAACAGAGAGTTTGGCGGCGTCGTCGCTCTTGCGTTTGCTGTACAAGGGTTTGCGTTATTGGTTTCATCTGAGAAGCCTTCTACACAGCGCACGGCACCAGGTCAAGCATTTAATAATTACCGCGTTTGAAAAACCCAAGTTTTCGACCATGGCTTACCTGCAAGTTCAGCTTCTATCATGACTTGGTAAACCGTCGCCGGCAGGAGTGGGTCCTTGGCTATCAGTGCAACCGAGTTACCAAATTTAACAAAACTGTCCTTGGCATCAAATGTATAGCATTCAATCGCCGGGCCGAGCTTGCCCTTTAGCACCTGTTTTAAACTATACGATTTTAGGCTGGTTTTATTCGTATCAAAAACCACCGTAATTGGGAAACCTGCTTTTTTATCACCAGCAATTGGATCCGGCATTTCCAAATTAAACGCCAAGGGTACGCCCACTTGTTCGGGCATCGGACATAAAATCGGCCACCAATGCGCAGGAGCATCGGCCAGTAAATCACTGCGCCCGTCAATCCCACTATAGTTAGATTCAGAGGCGACGCCAAAGGCCAGTAAATCAGCACGAATAACATCATAGCGATGATACAAGGTTTTCACAAAACCATCAGCAACCAAATTTGGCGCACGTCCACTTGATAATATGCTGCGCTTACCTGATGCGTTCCCTTCCTCACTATAAGCAGGCGTCCCTGCTTTTTCCGGGTGACTCAATTGTTTATTTAATGCCATCCAATGACAGTGCTTGGCAATAGCAGTGGTCAGTGCCGCTGACTCAGGTCGCGGAGTTAAACCCAAACGCACACGCTCTGCATTCGCGCCATTTAAAACCGCCAATCCATTTTCAGCAATCGATGCCAAGGGTCTTAATGAGGCCCGCGCATCCTGCCCCAGCGAGCCTAGCTGAAAATCTTTAATTTCGATGCCCGGCAGGACCCACGATTCACCAGCTGTCGGCAAGGGGAATAGAACCTGATGACCGGGCCATGCAAGACCATCGGCGCGCACGTCATTATAAACCCCATTCGCATTCGCATCGACAAGGGCCAGGGCCCCAGAAAGTCCGGGCACACTGATCGCCACAATGGTTTTATTCGCATAGGTCCATTGATCATCTGCGTCGCGTGCAAATTCAATCTGTAATTTAATAGTTTTACCCGCTTTTTCTGGATCAGAGACCGCGACCTTCAATACCGTTGTCTTTTTCAACGTCTTTGGACGCGCGGCGCCGTAGTCGACGACTAACGCCCCCTTCTCATCGCGTGACGTTTTCATCAACAGATCAGCGATCTGTATTTCTTCGCTTACGGGCTGCGCCAATGCACCCAAGGACTGGGCCCGAAAGGTCGTTTTTGCGGCCCCTAATTTGGTTTTTAATGCAAACGCTTGAAACGCTGCCTGCGTCTCAGCGGCACAGATCGAGACGCCACTCGATAAGCAGGCCACAACAAACAGACAGCAACACACGGCGACAGACTGCGGCAGTAAGTGATTAATCAGCAAGTGATCTTTTAACATCATGGCCCCCAAACAGGGCACAGCATGCCGATACCCCCCTGCAAACGCAAGCGCTACTCAAGGTTCATGATTCGTTGCTCGACATCGACAGATGCAAGCGCCTCAATAAATACCGACGCGCTGTGGCAAGGGATCCGTGCTAAATGCCTGTCTATGGCTCAGCTGCAATAAGAGATCACATTTAATAGCGGCATAATCGGGATCTGACCACAGATTGCGGTGCTCACCGGGATCGGCGCGTAAATCATACAATTCACCGTCATTGGTCGAATGTGCGACAATAATTTTATGCGTCTCCGTGCGCAGCATATTAAGGTAAATACGATTACCGCCGTGGGGATTACTATTGTGATATTCACAATACACATTCTCGCGTACATGCGCGGTATCACCATCAGATTCCAAGACCGTCAACAAAGACTCGCCCTGCATCGAAGCCTCTTCGCCTAAATCCAAAATGTCATTAATCGTTGGTGCGATATCCGTTAATTCCACCAAACCCTGCACGCGCTTGCCCTGTGCAAAATGCCCCGGCCACGACATGATCAAAGGTACGCGCACACTACAGTCGTATAAATACGGCCCCTTTGGTGATTTATTATGATCACCCAATAATTCACCGTGATCAGAATGAAACATAATAATTGTGTTGTCGCGCTGACCGCTCGCCTCTAAGGCATCCATTAAACGCTGCATATGTGCATCAATATGATCGCACATGGCCCAATAAGCTGCGACCATCATTTTTTTGTCGTGGTCGGACCATTCAGCAACGCCATGTGCTTTTTGATGATGCGCTGGTTTCCTGTCATTTTCACCAGCCACATAGGCCGGCAAGGGAATATCATCAAGCATCTTTAAGTAACGTTCTAAATACTGGGGCTCGGGATCAAAATGCGGATGCGGGTCAAAAATATTGAGCGAAAACATCCACGGATAGTCCGTCTCTGCATGACGTTGCATAAAATTAATCGCGTGATCAACCGCCCAACGGGTTTGATGTAATTCATCAGGCATCCCCTGTAACACAGAATGACAGTCATCGCGCTTAGGATAGGCTATCTCCCCGCCGCGTTCTTGTACCCAACGATTGTAATCACTGCAATTTTGATTTGATCCGCTTCCTGGCGCATGATTCCAATAAAATTCGGCATAACCATCATCAATACGTTTTTCGCTTCCCCAGAAATAATAATCGTTTTTATATTTCCACCAGTCGGATTTACTTTGCGTATTCTCAAAGCGTTTATCGCAGGGACTTAAATGTAATTTCCCAGCCAAGCCACAGACATAGCCCTTATCGGCCAGCATCCGCGGCAGGATACGTATATCTGGGGGACACAGCTGACCATTTTGACGCAGACGATTAGTCGATGGATAACGGCCGGTTAAAAAACTACCGCGACTCGGCGTACATAATGGATTCTGCACAAAGGCCTGCTCGAACAAAACACCTTCACGTGCCAGTTTATCGATAGCAGGTGTGCGCACGAATTGATTCCCATAACAACCTAGCGTATCGCTACGCTGCTGATCAGTGCAGATCCATAAAATATTCGGCCGCTCTGATAAACCCTGCCACTGCTCGGGGATTTGTGTATGTGCCTCTGCCATCATCAGCTCCTTGCTAGCCAGAGGCTACAGGTTTTGCCTTGATTACAACATTTTTGTAACTAAGTTTCATTTTTGAAACATTCAAATCAGCAACAGCCCTAGCCTGATGATGGAGCAGCACCCATGTCCAGCCCAGCAGCCCTAGAACGCGGCCTTCAAGTCATCAGTCTGCTCGCTAAACACAGTGCAGGACTCAGCTTCAGCAACATCGCCAAATGCATCGAGGCCTCGAATGCCAGCACCATGCGCCTGCTCAAGAGCCTCAGTGAACTCGGCTATGTCAAAAAACTAGCTGACAATCAGGGCTATATAAACAGCGCCAAGGTAGGCCAATTGGTGGGCAACGACAATCAACGCCTGCGCTTTCGCGACGCCGCACAATGCTTCCTTAACAGCCTCCAGCAACGCAGCGGCAACACCGCGATTAGCATTTATTGGAGTGGCAGCGCCATGATCTGCCTCGATCGCATCATGCACGAAGACGCTTCGCCACTCCAAGAACCGGGACATGTGGTCAAAAATCTCCACGTCGCTCCCTGGGGCTGGTTATTTAAATCCATGGACTGGTGGCAGCAACAAGACCCCAACAGCATTAACAATCAAACAGAGAAAGGCTACCAGTTAAGTCTCAATGAAATAATTGAAAACCTCGAACGGCTTGATGAGCGTGGCTTCACCTATTTACCGGGTCCTGAACGACGACGCCTCGCTGCACCAGTTTATTGCAAAGGACAGATTATTGGTGCGCTCTGTCTAGGCGGCAATATTTTTACCATGCCCGATAATGACATCGACCATTATGGTGGTTTACTCGCCCGCAGCGCCGAGGCCTGCTCTGACCTGATGCAGTAAATCCACAGCAACGCCCTAAAAATATTTAAATATCGAACGAGTGCCTAAAATTAATAGCAGCACATAAACAATGTGGGTGAGCTGCGCCTTGCTCAATTTATTCCCCACCTGCACGCCCAAACGAGAACCCACATACACCAGCGGGAAACATAAAACCGCTAAGGCAGCACCCCAACAAACATCCCATCCAAATACAATAACAAGAATTGGAAATTGGAATGGAATCGAGGTCATAAACATCATAAACAAAAATACACGGATTTGCTTCGGATCCCATGGCTGCAACATCGCCCACAACAGCAGTGGCGGACCACCCATACCAATCATGCCACCAATTGTCCCACTCAGCGGTGCGCTCACTCCGTACAATAAGCCCCGCTGCACAGTCTCTGTTTTTCGTTGCGGCAATAACCACAGCAGCAGCACCGAACAAATAAGAATAACACCCATTATCGCGTGCATTATATTTTTATCAAAATCCACAATGAGCTGCAAAATAAGCGTGCCTAAAACTATAAACACAATGCGAATACTCGCTGCTATCAACAGCATCTGCTTCGGAACCTTGACCTCACTCATTGCCCGCGATGCAACCAAACTCTGCGCGCACGTAGAAACTGTAATAATAGCCAAAACTTGTTCGATAGGAATTTTTATCCACATTAATAAAGGGATCGCAAATAAACCAAAGGCGAAACCAACGGTGCTCTGTAAAAATCCACCAGCCAATAGGATCAGCGCACATAAAAGAATTTGATAGGTCTCGTAAGGCATTGACGCACACTAGGCCCTCGATCAAACAACACCAGATCGACTCTCATTTCGCCCGAACAAAATAGGCGTCCTAGTGGAAATTGTTCATCGAGGCCAAACAAATGGTCCATAAAAGACCACAAGCGTAACCTAGGCCACGTCCTCTTGAATAGCATCAAATGCCATAATACCACTATGCTGACCCTTGAGCATTTCCCTATAATCTCGGTAGGTCATTTTTCCGTCAGACATCGTAATCATAATTAATAATCGCCGCCACGAGCTGCCCTTCCCATAACGATAATCGAAGGTCACTTCCATACCCTCACTACTCAAGCAGGTTTCCATAGCCCCATAGCAACGCCAGCCACGTTGGTGATTGGTCACAGTTGCTAAAATGCCCTGCGAGGCGCAGTAATGTTCTGGATAATACGACAGGGTTTGGTTGAGCATCGCCTGCATTTGCTGCGAGGCGGCACCATCAACATGCGATGTATCAGCAGAGACATCGTCGGGTCGATTATCACAAACGTCGTCACTCATCTTTGTCTCCTTCGCGATGGTTCTACAGTTCATTAAGTAGTATAATCAGCGGGGATTTTAAAACTAGTAGAATTCTCCTATTATCACCATCATACAGCAACACCTAAGCATACAGTAAAACACTGAGCCCCGATGAGGCTTACGTAATCATAATAAACCCGCATTGGCTACGCAGTCTTTGTTCATTTTTAATGCTTACTCATTAATCCAATTAATGTTTATGCAAAACGAAATAGCGCCCCATGAAAACAGAGGCAATCTCGTCAGCCTCGACACCACTCGCCAGCGCAATTTCCACGGCCATGACTTTTTGAGCCAGTGCAAAACCATCATAATGGCCCTGTTGTTCGTCGCGATGCGCAGACAGAAGCGGCGACCAAAACACGGAATGTCCTGATTTTTCTGCATCAAGCCAGCAGCGAACAGCTTGCGTAAGTCTAGCTTTATAGGCAAGTGACTGACCCTGT
Source organism: uncultured bacterium (assembly GCA_965366325.1). GTDB lineage: Bacteria > Planctomycetota > UBA11346 > UBA11346 > UBA11346 > JANQLF01. Next base: position 4,473 of record CBDUFM010000015.1, on the reverse strand, counting down.
TCCACGACAAGCTTCTGCGCAATTAACCACTGCCAGCGCTTACTGACCACATCCTCAACCCCACAAAGCGTGGAAAATGCCAGTAACACAGAAAACAGCTGCAAGACCATCAAAGCCCGAAGGACAGCGCTCATGTAATTTAGAGCGCCTGCAATATAAATAATAAACCCACCAAAAGCACAGCCACAACAGCCAACACAATTAAAATACTCGCCAGACCAGTCACGCTGCGCCCCTTGCCAAGAGCCTGCGCACGCGCCTCTAATCCAGCCAAAATAATTGCACAGCGACCAAGATGCGCACTCAGTGCCTGCTCATCCAATTGTTCTAAAGCAACAGCACTCAACATTTCCACATCGTCGGTTGGGACACCTGCCTCCGACTGCACCGCTAATTGAGCGCGCAAGGCAAGTATTTTCGACTGCATTTGTTCCAGGGCTTGAATCTGCTGTTGCGTATCTGACATCCCAACATGCTTCTAGGATTATTATCGATTACAATAATTTCTAAGCGACTTCAGATCCAGCCACGCACTGACGCACCCATCAGCTGCAGCCAGTAGCCCTGAAAAAGCAATAGACTCTCATCTAAGCATTCTATACCAACGGATAGTATTACTCAGCAGCCAATATAGGTCAAAATGATTAAGCACTGTAACTACAGATATTTACGCGAATTTTACTGCATTCAAAACCCGTGGCACGAATTTGGCATTAAGAACTATCGTTATGAAAACGATTCTTATGACCACCAGCAGCCCTTCACACATGTCCGCCTTCACACGCGCTCATGCATCTGATCAGTCTGTTCTGGCAATGGATTCTACACATGCGTCTCGTTACGTAACAGCTCGGAAATTAGCTCAGCGGGTAGAGCAGCGGACAGTTAATCCGTCAGTCACTGGTTCGACTCCAGTATTTCGACTTCACGTATTTACAGGATACGTTTTTGGATGCACCGGCGGTGGCCGGGTTTGTCAATTATCTGCTGATGCGAGGACGGTGATTTCGATCACCAGCACGTATCGCATTAGCAACGAGCAAGTGGCTTTGCAATCGGTGGATACCGCCTGCACAGCTGCGCTAGCCCTCGGCATATCAGGAGATGCGCACCTTACATCGCCTCGTATGCCCAGCGCCGCGCGGCCCAGCAGACTTAAACACGATTCCGCCACCGTAACGGGATAACACAACCACGACCACCAATGGTCACTATTTAAAATAATAAAAACTTAAAGGAGTACCCCATGTTCTACACACGCAAACTTATCAAGCCTTTTGAAATCGGTCTTGTGTACCGCGACAATGTTTTTCAGCACATCGCTGAGGCTGGCTGGTTTAAAACATTTGACCCAGGCAAGCGCTTCCGCGTCGATATCCTCTCCCTGCGTGACGTCTTTGTGACGCATGACGATAGCGATGTCTTCATCAAATCCGCTGCGCTCAAAGAGCACGCTGAAGTGATCGACGTTAAAGATCACCAACGTGCGCTGGTGTGGATCAACGATCGTTTTGCGCGTATTTTAGGCCGCGGTACACATATCTTACTCAACAGCTTCCACAGCGTTTCTGTGGAAATTGTTGATGCGACTGCGGCCCTGTTTACACACGAACGCTTTGTGCAATTAGCCGATAGCCCTAGCTTCACCCAACACCTACGCGTGTTTCATGTCCAAGCACACGAACGCGTCCTGTTGTTTGAAGACGGCGATCACCAGCAATTGCTCAAGCCTGGTCGTTACGCTATGTGGAATCACGTGAAGAACGTGCGCCTGCATACCATCGACCAACGTGAATGCGTGCTTGATTTAAGTGGTCAAGAAATCATGACCGCTGACCGTGTAAGTGTTCGTTTCAATGCTGTGCTGACCTACGCCCCACAAGATATCGAATTAATTGTGATGCAGGTCGAACACCTAGAACAAAGCATCTACCGTGAAGCGCAGTTAGCTTTACGTAGCAGCGTTGGCTCTCGCACACTGGATGCCCTGCTTGAATCCAAGCAAGCACTTACTGAAGAAATGCAAGAACATCTGCAGATCATCAGCAAGCGCTACGGCATCCGCTTGATCAGCTTCGGCATTCGCGACATCATCTTGCCCGGTGAAATGAAAATTTTACTGAACAAGATCACGGAAGCCAAGGCAACGGCAGAGGCACATTTGATTACGCGTCGCGAAGAACACGCCGCTATGCGTAGTCAGGCCAACACCGCGAAGTTGCTGGAACAAAACAGCACCTTAATGGAAATGCACAAGTTGGACATCTTGCTCGAAATGGTCAAGACCAACAACCTGCACATTCAGCTAGGTGAGCGCAAGTTGTCTGAACAGTTAAACCTCTTGATGTAGTCTCAATGCTCATCTGGGGCACGCTCCGGCGTTGGCAAAGCCCTTATTTACACCAGTAAACTACGGGCTTTGCCGCCTTGGATCGTACCCCATTTGAGCCTTGAGACGCACCAGTTAAGTGGACATCCAACAGATACAAACAAGCCGTGTAAGAAACACACAGTATTATAATAAACAATCACCGTTGTTCTTGGGCCTGCACGGACACACACTCTGAGCAATCCTAGAAGGAATACGCATGATAAACAAAATAATCTTGGGACACAACCCCAACCTCACCATACGAGAGCCAACAGAGTTACCCAAAAACTACCTTAAGCATCATTGCTATGAACAAGGAGCTCACCGTGGATAACAAAGTGGAAGAATTATACGTTAGCCGAAGAATGGCGCTAGCCGATTTGCAATATACAGAATCATTATTACAAAGTTCCGAAAAAGCTGATGATAACTCAACAGGATCCGCCCTATTCTACTTTGCCATAATCTGCTTCTTCAGACCTTTTAAGAAAAGCCATGCAATTCATAGTGGAAAATTCATTAAACTGGACAGTCAAAATGTATGTCCAAACCACAGCACCACATTTAACCTACTCGAACACGAGAGAGACACAAGAATCGCCCATAAAGACATAACCATACACAACCCAAAACTGCACTATTGGCCCTCCCACGATATATTTCCAATCGCCCTTAAATCCTCAAAAGTATTGTGGAATGACGCCAAGTTGCTATCTGATTTCAAATCCATGGTTATTGAGTCAATCGAATACTTAAATATAGAAATCGCTAAAATGGAAAAACAATTCAAAGAATTGTTATCCAATTCGGAATTAACATGACCAACTCAGACAACACCATTCGTCCCGAAGATTCATTGAAACCGTTGGATCAGATATCAACCGCTGATCCTCGCAACAAGCATATTAATATTGCTAATTGGCATGCCGATATAGCCAATATTACCTTAATTGAAAGCACTCCCAATGAAGTAAAGCAACTTTTCGAGAACGCAAAAAACATAGCACTCTACACATATTTTTCCTATAGGCTACATCAAGCCGCGGAGACAATTGGCTTTAGCGCCTTAGAAAAAGCATTAAAAATGAAATACGAACAGGAAAAAGACACCATCGCAGTTCAACACCCACCAGCAAGACTTATGGACTATATGAATATCACTCTTGAGCAGGGATGGATTGCCAATGAAGGATATGAATCAGCTAGACCATTAGCAGAAGGTAGAGTGTGGCATAAAAATATTGTTAACCTAATTGGGAGCGGACAACTAGATAACGGCGAGTCAATACCAATCCCCGAACCCAAAGAACATGAAATAACTGCAGAGTTAAGAGTCCTGGATATTGCTAAGAAAAGATTGCACTCTGGTCGACACATCAGGAATTACCTAGCACACGGTGATGGCGGCCTACTCCCTTCTTCGATGAGTACCTTGGAAGGGATTGCGGAAGAGATTAACCAGCTTTTTAAAACACAATCATTATCTGATTCGAACCAAAACAGTTAGATTCAATCTACAGACACCTCTAGATCTAATATCCCAAAGGTATCTTTTACAGACAACAATTGTCTACAGCTCCTCAACTCGAAAAGCGAGGTCGTAGAGATCAAACTCATAGCGGCGCTTGCCCATGGTGACAGACGCTGTTTTTCCATCGCAGGTATAGTCGTAGGCCTTTTTCTCGAAGCTGAGCATCATGGGATGGAAGACTTCTACGTCATCGCTGTCTAAGGTCCAACTGAGGGTCTTAAGCATTTTTGCTTCGCCTTTGTTGTTTGAGCCGAATTCCCAATCTTTGATATCATGGCCGCTGGTTGGCACTAAATAATCAATCTGCATATTTTCAGCTGCAGCATTAAGCGTTGCACCTTCGCCAACGAATTCAGATGCACATTCTGTTTGCAGGAACCACTTCACACCGGGGCGCTTACCCTGCTTGCCAATGACGTGATCAATGACTAATACGTGGGTGTTCTCAATGATAAGCATATGACGGTGAAATATGTTCGTTCGGTTAGGGTAAGCATTTTGCAAATTACACACCCAATAAAGTCCGTCTTCCCATTGGCGAATACGCACAATTCGCGCTTCAGCGGAATCC
>CBDUFM010000014.1:0-13335 GCA_965366325.1 uncultured bacterium | reverse complement strand
AGCGCTCGGCCCTATCGACAGCAGGCCTGGGCAGCAGCAGGTATTGAGTGCTACCAAGTAACTGCAGCAGAAAAGCATCTCTTTGTATGTGGTCATGGTCAAAAGCGGACTGCGTTAATTGCGGATGCTGTAGTAAATAAGCAGGCAATCCGAGAGATTGTAGAGAGCTATGAAGTACTGCGGCATGCAGATGGAGCTTACCAAACATGGCAGGAGGCACAAACAGCGCAGGCCACAGTTATCGACCACGCGTTTCAGGCGCAGCCAGCAAAACAAAGTCGAACGCCAAGTGACTGGCAGCAGCACCTCCAAGTCGAAAGTCGGCATTTTCATATGAGTTTTATATGTTCGCCAAAGTTAGCGATCTCGTATATGGAATTACTGGAAAGCCTGTATCTTAGCTTAAAACAGCATTTTCCCATTGATGAGGATCCGCTTTTAAAATATGAGATACATATTACGAAAACGCCACAGCAGTTCGGTGAATTAGCCGCCGATATATTGCGCAATAACAGTTATCGTTCGGTGGCTAATGAGGGTGCTGCCTTTGGTGGATTTTTTGCAACGGCAGCGCAGGCAACGTTCACCTATACCGATAAGGTGCAGAACTCGCATATGGATGCAAAGTTGCAATTAGCTCATGAGGTGGTTCATCAATATTGCTTTGTGAATTCGAATAACAATTACACCTTGCCGATGTGGTTAAATGAGTCGTTAGCGGTTATTTTTGAAACGGGACGCTACACTAAAAAGGCTCAGACTCTTGTCGCGCCAAAGGTGCGTTTTGAGGCTCTGCGCGCTTATTACCGCTCGCATGAGCCAGTTAACACTATCCGCGATTATGTGAATGGGGATTTTGGATTTACCAATGTGCACCAGTATGCAGAGGCCTACGCGGTTTTACATCTGTTATTGAGCGAGCGGGGTGGCAAAGAGCGTTTACGCAGTTATTGGCAGCGCCTACGTCAGGGAGAAAATGGCAAGGCTTTATTTAAAGATGTGTTTTTGATGGAGCGATTAAAAGACGTCAATGACCTAGATAGTTTCTACCAACAATGGCAGCAAGAACTGCAACGCTATATTAAGACAAAGAAACCGGACAAAGTCTTGCGCTTACAGTGAATGTCGCCAAAGAAATTAATAGTTTAACGTGGTATTTTATTTCCGTTGCGGTTCCAGCCACAGTACGCTGGTGACAATGCGTGGATAATACAGACTACCTTTGGCGACGCCGGAGTGAAATTGGTCGCTACAGGCATGGTCGGCAGCGCCAATGCGTTGCCAGTCAGCGTGGGCGCGGTCTTGGCGCAGCTGCTCGTCGTCATCCCAGGTGCAGCCGAGAATAGCGCGGGCAACGTGTTGGCAGAGGCAAATTTTTGACATCCACGAGTTGTCAGCGGTAGAGGAAAGTTTCCAGCCACCGTCGTCGTATTGACAGAGCCCAGATTTAAACACGGCCGTAAAGTGGCGCTTTAAGATGGCAATGAGTTCTGCGTAAGGACCATCGTCGGCGACTGCCTGATGCAGGCCACAGGCCCATGGATAAATAAGCCCTTCAATGGCTGGGATAATGGCTGAGTGATTGTCTTTTTCAAATACAGCTGGAATAAATCCAAGTTCATCATTCCATTCTGCGACGACTGAAGTCGCCGCGAGTGCGGCGCTGTGACGCGCTGAGCCTGCTTCATCACTGCGCCCGAGTTTATCGAGCATATCCGCCAAGAGGACATAACAGGCCCAGCCTTTAACTGTCATATATAAATTATTGCGTGCTTGACCAAGGCTGTGATCGAGACTGTCATAAGTGGTGATTTCGCCACCGCCGCGACAGCGGCTACTTTCCCAACTCATAACGCCATTGCGTTTGCTGGGCTCGGGGTCATCGCGGCGTTGCAGGCTTTCTAAACAAGCGCTTAGGCATGCTTGCCAGTGTTTGAGGAAATCCTGATCCTGGGTGCCGCTGCTATAGATACCGGCACAGAGTACCCAATTCATTAATTCTTCGCAGGTCATGTAGGAAAAACACAGGCGATCAAGACCATGCACTTCATACGAGCTGTGACCTGTTGCTGACCAAGAATTATGAACACCCATGTCATGTGGAAAACTGATGCCGCCGCTAACAAGCTGTTCCGGTGTATCGGGTAAATAAATCTCATCGACATAATTATATTCACCAGCAAATTGTTCCAGTACATTGCGCAGCGCCCAAGGGTGGTAACGCATTTCGAAAAAGGCCATGTCTACGGTAAGGTCAAATGTATTCATCATTAAATACTCACCTTCGTTAACTACCCAGCGTGGGCGGCCGCCATCGTTAAGTAATTGAGTGGAGCCGTAATAACTGCGGGTGCTGTGTGCAATTTGAAATTGTTGTTCTTCATTTAAATGACTGCTCAGTAATTCGTGGTCACGTTTCCGTGCAATCTGCTCCATGGTACTAAAGCGTTGGAGGGCGTGCGTTAAAACATCATCAAGACCACTGAAGAGGCTGGTATACCAATAGCTCATGCGCTTGCCGATGGTGACCATGCCTTCACGGTACCAGCCCAAAACGAGGTCGAGACTGCGCTCTTCACCGGGCTGGAGTAGGAGGTGAACACCGGCAGTGGGGCCCAGTCCAAATTTGTCTTCGGGAAATGCACCGCTGAGTGCACTGGCTAAACTTAAATTGCTAAAGGCGACGGCACCGGGGCTGGGGCTGGCAAAGCCGTTGCCGTGGCGGTCATACATGCCGTTGAGGGATGGCCCGCAAGGCAGCCAGCGACTAGGAGAGATTGCGATAAATGCTTTGCGTGTGGCAGTGGTGCTGTTGCGAACTGTGAGGCGCATAGCAATGGCCGGCAGGAAAGCATCACGTTGTTCGTCACGGGTGGCTTGTGCAGGATCGGGCAAGCTGCCAAAGGGTGTAAATATTTCGTAGCTGAGATCGCCAGCGCTCCAACGATCGCTGCCCCAGCCAAAATCACGGGTGATTTCTTGTGCCTGAAAGCAATGCAGTTTATGGGCATCGCCCTGTGATGCATTGTCAAAATAACGTGCAGCTTCGTCGTCACTCATTTGCATAAACGGCAGCAAAGACAGAGAGCCATCGGCGTCGCAATAGCCAACGTGTATATTGCCGTCACTCGGTCCACTTAGTTCACAGCCGGGCCCACCCGAGGCGCCAATGCGGCCGCAGGTAAAGCTGGCCAGTGCGCCGGCGGGGCTGTGCTGAGCATGAAAATCGCAGCTGCGATTGCTGTGTGCGCCAAGTGTCGTCATCGTTATCTCCAGCAGTGAGTATAGGCATGTGGGGTGGGGGACTACCGATAATATATCAACTAGAATTGCTTTTTTATCTACCGGCGTTGTACTGGTCGCATGACCTGTGATGTCCTCCTCGCCCTCGAGTGGTATGACCATCGCATCCATCATGGTGTGGCCAGCGTCGCTGCGCAGTATGGTTGGCAATTAGTGTATGAGCCCAGTCAGGGTGCAGCAAATCCAACGCCACGTGGCTGGCATGGCGACGGCATTATTGCATTGATAAATACGCGGGCGCATTGGCGACGTATTCGATCAACAAAATTGCCCGTCGTAGACTTGGGTTTAAGTATTGATGTGCCGGTGGCGCGGGTCGTGACCGATAATCGGGCGATTGCCGCGCTCGCTGCGGAACATTTTTTGAGCCGTGGCTTTCGCCACTTTGCGAGTATTGCTCCTGGCCAAGGACGTATGCTGGACGAACGCCGTGATGCATTTGCTGCGCTTATTGAAGCGCAGGGTTTTCACTGTCATCAGATTGACTTACTCGGTCATAGTCGCCGAAATGCTTGGCGCGAACGGCAGGCGGCCCTGCGAAAGCAGCTCTTAAAATTACCGAAGCCCTGTGCGGTATTTTGTGCGCAAGACACCGGTGGTGCAGAAATTATATATGCAGCTGACCAAGAATCTTTACGCGTGCCACAGGATTTAGCAGTCATTGGTGTAGACAATAATGAATTGACCTGTGAAGCATTGCGGATTCCGCTTTCTAGTGTTGATTCCAATCAGTTTGAACTTGGGCGTCGTGCGGCAGAGCGTTTACAGGCGCTGATGCACGGGCGAGATGCGGAACCACTTGCTACGCAGTTGATTCCACCGCGTGGCCTGATTGAGCGCCGCAGTAGCGACAGTTATGCAACGAATAATCCCTTGATCGTTGAAGCGTTCAGTTACATGCGACAACACTTAGCAAGCGGATTAAGTTTGGCCCAAGTAGCGCAGCATGTGGCTTGCTCGGCACAGGGCTTGGATAAAGCCTTTCAGCGAGAATTGGCCCGCAATCCCGGATCGATTTTACGTGAATTGCGTCTCGAACGCGCAAAAACCTTATTAGCAACGACGGAGCAGGGTTTGGAACAGATCGCGCAGGCCAGTGGTCTCAGTAGCGCCAGTAGTCTGTGTGCAGTGTTTCGTAGGGCATTGGGCTGCACACCCGATGCGTGGCGCAGCGAGCATTTTCGTAATAAACAGGTAGAGAGCGATGCCTAGGGTTTGGCCGTATAGAGACCAGCGCTGGTCTCAGCATTGCGGCGATGTTGTGGGTAGTCTTGAAAAATTAAATGGTCGTCACTGAGGCAGGACCTCTACACAATAACGGTATTGCCGATGTTTCGGTAAGCGCTTGGAGTCATGCCATAGGTTTTCTTAAAAATGCGACTAAAATAATGGTTGTCGGTGTAACCAATTGATTCTGCTATTTCTTGAATGGAGGTATTGCTGCTCGCGAGTTGTGTCTGTGCATGCTGCAAGCGTAAACGGAGCTGGTATTGACCGGGCGATATTCCGGTAGCCTCGGTGAATAATTCATGAAAACGTGAAAAGGATAAAATACATAATCGCGCCAGGGTTTGTGCTTGCAGTGGGTCTGCGAGATGCTGATGCATATGCTCAAGGATTGGTTGCATGCGAATGAAGGTGCGCAGGCGTTCAGTGTGCAGCTGCTTGTCGCTGTCGCCGACAAGTATGTGGAGTAGCTCTAGGCCCAATTGCTTGCGCTCGATTATTCGAGCTAAGGTTTGGGTTTCGTGATTGTGGAGGGTGCATAGCTGTCGATTAATGCGACCAATTTTTTGCCCATACTTTTTTGTGAGCGTGCGTGGGAATTGAACAAGCTGTGAGAGGTGGATGCCATTGCCGATAAAATAATCGACATGTGCCCAGTGGAATAATGCCGGAGCTGCGCGGCTATGGCTTGAACGAATGCTGCTGCCCGCAGGGATACAATAACCTTCGCCATCAGTTAAGCTGTAGGCTCCAACACCTTCAACGTGGGATTTAAGTCCATTTCCTATGATCTGCCCAACAACCATAAAGGGTTGGCTGTTTCTTTGCTTGGAAATGATTGTTTCTGTGCTATTTCCACGGTAATAGCGAAATTCTAGGCTTGATTCAATCAACTGCGCAAGTCGCGTATCCATACCGGCTCCGGAGGAAAGTCCACCTATAGCATAGCTTTGTCTATTTGTCGAGCAAGGCGATTGGGTATCCTGTCACTTACTAAGCGGAGGACTAGGAATGAGTATAAGCATAGCGAAGCCAATGTATAAACGTCACTTGCGCGCTCCAGACCAGCATGCACTCAGCGAGGCAGAGCGCATACAATTTGATTGTCAGGGCTTTATTATTTTACGTGGCGTGTTGGACGCAGATGTGATAGATGAACTGAAAAATGAGTTGGAAATATTGGAAGCAGCAGAATACGATGATAGCGCATGGATAGATGACAACAGCATGCCCACCAAAAGTGCCTTTGCCGAGGCCCTGCGACTAAGTGGCTTGCTGCGTTTAAGTCCAGCTTTTGATTTTCTTATAGGCCACGAACGTGTACTGCCCTATTTGGAAAACTTTGTCAATCGGCCGATGTTGGTGAATACGTGGTATATCAATAAGCATCAGGGTAAGGGCAGCGTTGCTTGGCATAGTGGTGTGGATGCCTTTCGACATTTTTCCTATGAGAAGAAGCCATTTACCAGCATGTTAAATATGATTTGGGCTCTAGATGAAAATAATGAGGAAACTGGCTGTCCCTTAGTTTTACCTGGGAGTCATAAGCGCAGTTTTAATTTCGAAGAACATTATCACTTGTTGGATATGCCAGGTTCAGTGCCCGTTATTTTACACCCTGGTGATGTGTTGCTCTTTTCAGAGGCGACTATGCATGCCGGTTTGCCGAGAAAAGTTGCGGGATCACGAAAGAATCTCTATATAAATTATATTGATGGTGAAACGGGTGTGACTAATGCTGATGGTAATCTGCATCATTATTGGGTGCCGCCAGAAGCGCGCGCGCGTTTCCCAGAAGAGAAACAGAGTCTCTTTGAATGGATGAAAACGAGTACGGGGGCTTAGGCTTAATTTCCTACGAATTAAATATTTTCTTGTCTAAAAACGCGCGGTCCCACGCCATGGGTGCTGCGTATATGTCGGGCGAGTACTTGGGCTTCCCGAAAACCGCACTGCTGTGCAATCGCATCAACGCTCATGCGCGTGTTACGTAATAAGTCTTCGGCAGCGCGTTAGAGACCAGCGCAGAGCCAACACGCAGTGCTGAGCGTCGCTGGCAATTAGACGGAGCGGACTTAGTGCCTGTCTCCGATAACTGGTTACGTCCAATGCCGGACAAAAGTAAACAGAAAAACGGCGACCCTGCATTTGTAGAATTAGCCCAGCAATTATTATGGGCCGACTGAATGAGAATAAACGCTTGGTTTATTTAGCTTAAACACGTGTTTCCAGTGCTGCACCATTGATTTACTGGTGTTTTACATGTGTTAGGATTGTCGCTTTGCTCGCAATTAAAGGTGAGGTTAGCGATAATGCGTATATTAGTTATTTTTTTCCTAGTCTGTAGTCTCTTTTTGAGTAGCTCTGTGATGCTTGGCGCGCTTGAATGGGAGCCAGCACAGGTGGTTGAGGCAGGCGATGTTGTTGATGCGAGCACGCCGCGCATTCCTTTTGCATCTGCGCGACCTGCAGAACCGCAAGTGAAGCTCTCTGACCACGAATATCCGAGTGATGTTTTTCTGTGGACTGATGAGCTCGGTTTACGGCTTGAGATTGTGGTCCATGACGCTGGCTTCGATCCACTATCAGACACAAAATGGCTATGGAAGGGCGATTGCGTTTATCTAGAGATTGATGGATTGGGTGATAACCCTGATAGCTTTGCGATGGGGCATGATGATGTGAAATTGTTTTTTGCACTCGCTGCTGACGGAGCTCACGGGAAAGTATCGGCACATGGGCACCCGCATCTCAAAAAGGATTTGAACAAGGAACTTTTTGCTATCAACTTTGATGCTAAAGAAGAGACGTTTACTTATCGCATCTGCGTACCATGGAATGTATTAAATACCGCCCCAGGATTAAGTACCCAGTGTGCGCTGGCGCTGAATGTGGCGCATAAGGGTGCTGATAAAAAAGACAATGTTTTTGGTGCTATGAGTAATGGGCGGGCCAAAACCCGTGGTTTAATCCCGATGGTTTTGGAGATGCCAGAAAAGCAGCTGTGTCTGGTGAAACAATTTAATGAAATACCGCTGCTGTCTTCAGGTGCTTCAGTGCGCATTCCTGTTTTTATAAATGATCCCCATGTACAGGCTGTGACTATGCAGATGGGGAGCACGCAGAAAACGTTGCCTTATGTGCGGGGTGAATCCCTGCGCGGCTGGGTGATAGTGAACAGTGCGGATTTACATGTGGGTAATAATGTAGTTATTGAAATAGATGGTACGCAACATGCGTGCAGATTTTTAAGCCTGCACGAGCAGCATGCGCAGATTATGCAGCGCTTGGCTGCTTCGGATCTCAGTAACCCTGTGGCGGCTATGCATGTCGAAAGTCTTCAAGCACTGGCAACTGACTGTCTGTCGCGCGCTGCAATTTTACATCACAATGATCCCGATGCTGATAATAATAACTGGCTTACGAAGATATTTAAATGGCAAGAGATGCTGTTGCAGTCTCTGCCGGCAACGGGCTTTAATCTCGAGCAGCGTTTACAAACGGGCAAGCCCCTTGCCTTGGCTTTCGTTGCTGAAGGCGATGGCAGTATGCAATTTGCGACGGTGCAATTGCCGCATGATTATGATCCGAAAAAAGTTTATCCACTGGTATGTTATTTACATGGCTATGGGCCAAAAAAACCGGTCGATTATTTAGTCAGCTTGGAGGATAATTCCGGGCAGGATACCTTGTGGTTAGGTGGCTCTGATGAAAAGGTGCTACAGTCTGCCCAACGTCAGTGTATTTTGTTGTCACCCTACGGTCGGGGCAGTACTGGTTACGCTAATTTAGCAGAAAAAGATGTGTGGCAGGCCTGTAGCATTATGCATAAGCATTTTAAGGTAGATGAGAACCGTCGCTATATCACTGGCTTTTCAATGGGTTGTGATGGTGCATTCCGTTTGGCGTCGAAGCAGCCAGATTACTGGGCGGCTGTGAATTTATCGGCAGGTTTTTATGATCGCAGTAGCTGCTTTGATGAAAAACATTTCAATAACGTGCGTCAATTACCAGTTATCGTTTGGTGTGGAGATAAAGATAAGCGCATGTATAGTGGTTTGCAAACCCTAGAGCCAATATGGGAGCAGGCGGGACTTAACCCTGTGCACACAACAATTGCTCCAGATTTACCGCATACCTATCCGTACTGTGATTTTAGTGCCATGTTGCACGAATGCTTTAAATATAAGCGCTCGCCGGTAGAATCCTTCTCTTATCGATTGCCCATTTTTGATAATAGTACGTGGATGCCACCGGCTTGTTATGGATTCCAGACATTTGTTTCTCGTGGGGTTGTGTGGGAGACGGTGGAATTTAGCGTTACGCATAAAGACAACGTATTTATGCTGAATACTGCGCCTGGGAGCCTTGCTGGCTTTTCTGTGGACCCGAGTGCATTTGAGAATTTCGCTCCAAGTTTCGATTCGGCGGCGGAAGTGACGTTTACTTATCAGGACACGGTTCTGTACCAGGGCATGCTGCAGAAAACTCAGCGTATACGTATTCCCAGCGCGGCAGAAAAAGAAAAGTAGATGTGTCGTTTTTCTAGGCGAAGCGTTTACTGATTGCGAGGACCTCGCCGAGGTAAGATGCGCCAAATAAATGTAAGTGGTTGAGGTAATGATAGAGGTTGTAGAGGGGGAAGCGTTCGCGCCATCCCTGTGCTAGCGGGCGTGCTTCTATATAGGCGTCATAAAATACGTCGGGAAAGCTACCGAACATAGTGGTCATGGCGAGGTCGGCTTCTGCCCAGCCATAATATACAGCGGGGTCGATTAAGACAGCTTGCCCCGCTTCATCCGTGTGGGCATTGCCCGACCAGAGGTCGCCGTGAATTAACGATGCGGCTTGTGTGGGGATGAGGTCATCCAGTTTTTTGCACAATGACTCTATGTTGTGTATCTGACTGGCGCGTAGCTTACCGTTATCTTGGTTGAGCCGTGCAAGGTGTAATAAGCGGTGCTCTACAAAAAACACATGACCATCTGTATGCCAATCATTTATTTGCTCGGTGCTTCCACAGTAGGTGTTTTCGGAGAAGCCAAATGTATCATGACAGGTATTATGCATCTGTGCGAGTTCGCGGCCAAATGACTCCCAATAATTAACAGCTTTGTTTTTCGCTTCTATGTATTCGAGAATAATATACTTGTCCTCGGCGTGATAGACCTGTGGAACGCGGGGGCCATTGGTATTCGCTAGGGCTACGAGGCTTTGTGCTTCAATGCGAAAAAAGTTTTTCGGCACCTGGCTGTTATATTTCAAGAAGAATTCAGCGCCAGTTGTGCAGTTTAGGTGCATGGCGCTACTAATGCAGCCTCCACCAATTGGCGTCTGTGTGTGGATCTTGCCGTGGCCTTGATCGTGCGCCCATTGTTGTACTGAATCGGGGATGCCCATATCAAGAGTCTATGTGAACGTGGGGCTGTTCTAGCGGAACTGCGTGATTTGAGCTTGTTCTGATCAGTGGGGGTGCTAATTGATTGTAACTGTGGTTTGACTCTAGATCACGTTGACATAAATTAGGCATTGGTAATCAGGGGTTTCGTATGATGAAAATATGTATTTCTATTGTAGTATTGTCTGTCTGTAGCTTGTGTAGAGCTGAAGAAGTTACTGTGGACCTATCGCAAGTCGAACTTCCTGCGCAAGCACAGAAGGCTCTTGATAAATACGCCGAAGAGAAAGTAGAGGCTGAACAGGCCTACCGTAAGCAGATGGAAAAATTAAAAGCTGCAGCAATTCGCGATTTACAACGGCAGCTCAAGCGCGCAGATGGCTTAGAGCAGCTAGCTCTTCAGGAGCGGATTAAATCAATTAATGAAGAGGTGGCGGTGGACTTATTTGGTACGCCAATTGCGGAGCCTGCGCCACCGATGCCCGTTGTATTAGAAAAAATATTGAATGGTCAGCACTTTAGGCACACGGGCTCAAATATGTCGTTTTTTATTGTTGATAGAAAAGAGGCGTCGGCAGGGAGTATGAAGGGTGACATAGAAGTAAGTACAGATTCTTTTAAGATTGCGTGGGAGAATGGAAATACGGTTGAAGTTAAACTGCGAGAAGACGGCGTGCCAACACTAACACGTAGTGCTAAATTTGGCGGTCAAACATTTGAGATATCATTACTTGAGTAGTTTTCAGCGCTTCTGTTCTGAGGCCGAGCTACAGTGTTTTTGTAAGCAGCTTCCAATCGAAACGTCTGGTAACTTAGATATGACTTTGAAATGAATAAGTGTTGTGTATTGTTATTGTTTTTGCTCACCTGCTCTGCATGTGGTCGCCAAGAACTGACACGTTTGCCAGACCCTATCGTGGGCTTCGAGGAAGCACCTCGCGATTTTTTCTATCAAGGTCAAGATGAGACGCATGATTATTGGTTACAAATAACTTACCTGTGTAGCTGTGGCACTAGGCGCGAAGTAGTGGCCTACAAAACAAAGATTGGTATTTATGACGGTCCTGTGTATCCGAAGACATTAGACCAAGGGTTATGGTTCGCTTATGACCTCGAAACCAAAATGATAACGAAGCGCGCGTATAGGCGAAATAATGGAAGAAGGCGTGCATCCATTATGGAAGACCAATCGACCATAGATATTGAATTCCTCTCAGTTATTCCTTGATTGAGGCCGTGAGATGAAGGGGCGCGCAGGTATTTGCTGGTGGGACTTAATCAGCCGAGGAATTTTCAAATAAACGTGTGAGCATGTGTCGTAGTTTCGGCTTGGACTCTTTTGTCTCGAAGCTGGACTTGGTCGTTCTGTCCATTTTGCTTTTAACGATGTCGACGCAGATATTGGTTTCGTCTTCATGCAGGCAGTTGGACAGTGCGATGCTGTCTTTTTGATGACGCAGACGGCGATTCTCGTTTTGTAATTCATCGATGCGCCTGTTGCGGCTGTCGAAGTGCTCTTTAGTAAAGCGGGTGACGAGGTAGAGCATTTGACGTTGGGTGACTAGGTCTGGCGCTTCACCTGGACCAAGGGCGTTCAGCGTATCTTGTACGCCTTGGGCGTGCTTGAGGAATTCGGCTTGTTCAAAATCGCGTTCATCCTCGCGGAAGCAGTTGAAAAACATAACCCAGTGCTCGAGGAGCAGATTGTTGATGATCGGGTCGAGTTGTTCTGTGGGACTGTTCTGCTGGTGTTTTTCCTGAGAGCGACGGGCGGGTTCTGCAAACATCAGCTCGCTGTCGATGCGCTTGTTGCGTTCATAACGACCAGTCATGCTGCGACCATCATCGGGTAGTTCTATGCTATCATCGCTGTCGTCGTAATCTTCAGCTGAGATACGAATGCTCTGTTTTTTGCCAAAGTTTTGGACTTGATTAAAGATGCTGAGGCTTTGATCCATGCTTTGTGCGGTTCCAAGTTTGCTGGGTCTGCGGATGAAAACGTATTTTTTTGTTTGAAGCGAATTCTATACCTCTCTTATGGGACGTGTCAAATTATTGCTGGCATGCCCCTGTTCAGCAGTGGGCGCAAGCGGGCCATCGTCCATTGAGTCGTGGAGGATTGGCTTAGCGTTTTGTTTATGAAAAACCAAGCGCTCTCCTTATTGTCCACTGCCGCAGTGTTCAGCCAACGCGGCCAACAGCGTTCCTTGGCTGGCATTCCTAGTTTTGATTTACAGGCAGGTTTGTGTTTAACGCCAGCAGATACGAGTCATCTGGTGCATAATACCCTGTGTTTAACCGTGACCTGTGATAGTCGTGAGGAAAATACATTACGTATCACTATAGGTGCTGAATATAGTGAGCGCATTGATGTGTCCTATGTTAGCTCGGGCCAGCGCTTGCGTATTCCGTTGTCACCGGCCGCTACGGTCTTGCTTAACAAGCATGATGTAGAATTGCGCGCAGAGCAACAGCTGTGGGTGGCTGCTGTACAGGACGATTACCCACATTTGGCGCCGTGCATTTCATCAAGCCAGCAAGAGCCGGATTATTTATCACGTCTCTGTGATAGTGGTGTTACGCAATTCGGTTGGATGTTGGGGTGTGTAGTGGATGGGCTGCACGCGCTGCATGTTGAGACCGGTGAACGGCGCTTCCACCAGGCCTTGGAGCGTTATCTAGGGCATTTTTTAACTGATGATGGATTGGATTTTGAGAACCCGCGCAATCAGATTGCGGTAAATGATTTTCATAGCATAGAATTGACCCTGCCAATGGCTATTATTGCGCAGCTGTATCCTGAGCACCCTGCGTTAGATCTTGCACTTGGATTTTTGAGTGAACGGCGCAGTGCAAATGGTTTAATATATGATGGTGCATCGATCACAGCTGAGGGTTGTTATACCATAGCCTATCCGCTGATGCAAATCGGTCAGCAACGCCAAGATCAACAATTGATCGACTGGTCGTGGCAGCAGTTGGATCTTCGTCGGGCAGCATTGTGGCAAGATAACGGTATTTATTTACGTAATTACGATGGTGATAAATCGTTTCATCATTGGGCGCGTGGCGTGTGTTGGTATTTTGTTGGTTTGTTGCGCACCCAGATTGCTAGCCGCGAAGAGCCGAGCTCGGAGCGTTTAGCGCACATCCAAGAGATAGCTGCCTATGTGGCAAAGCATCAATCTGGACGTGGCATGTGGTACAACTTTTTTGAAGACGCGGATAAGCCTATCGATAGTTCGGGTTCGGCCGGTATTGCATGTGCCTTAGCTTTAGCGGCACAGCGAGGCTGGCTTGAGCCTAGCTATGCCGATCGTGCACGCCGTTGTTTTGAGGCATTAAAAGAACATATCGTCGATGGTGGTTTTATGGAAGCGGTGACCCGCGCGGGCGTCCAGTGCGCG
>CBDUFM010000013.1:0-13515 GCA_965366325.1 uncultured bacterium | reverse complement strand
AAATGAATGGCAAATGGATCGCAGACATCCTCCCAGCCCTAGGACACAAAGAAAATTTTTCTATTCCCAGCCAAGCCAGTATACCTGAGCAAAAAGCACATGCGCTGTACATCGATGTTTGGATTCCACGAAATACGGCGCCAGGCTTATACAGCGGCAGCATCATCGTCCATGCTGCAGACGAAGACCTTGCACTGCCATTAGAAGTGCTCGTACGAGATATCAGCCTGCCAGATGAATTAAGCTTTACCGTAGAAATGAATGCCTACGGCCACGGCAGCGATGTACAAGTTTTCCACGAAACATTCCGCCTCTGCCATAAAAATCGACTCAGCTACAATGTTGTTGGTTATGGCCATTCGCGTCCTGGCTCGCATACAAGCCCCGTCTTAAATAGTGATCAAGACGAAAACATTGCTGCAGAAGATATTAAAATTGTAGACTGGACGAATTACGACGCTTTTTACGGCCCCTTATTTAGCGGTGAAATCTGCAAAGATTTACCACGTGCCGGCACCCCAGCCACACATTGGTATCTCCCCTTTCATGATGCGTGGCCGTTTGCCTTAGATAAATGCCTACCACATTTATGGGAAGGCCGCGTTAAACCTCGTGATGATGAAAAAGCCTTTGCGGCATGGCAACAACGGTTGGCTAGCAAGGACCCTCTTTTTCTCGATCACTTTTCAAGCGATTGGCTAACGGTCAATAAAAATATAGCGCAACAATTTAAAGATCACTTTGCTGAAAAGGGCTGGACCAGCACCCGCATGCAGATTTTTAATAATCATAAATTCTACTTTTCCTCTGGCAGCCTCAGTCTTTGGACCATGGATGAGCCACAAGTTGGACGTGACTTTGAAGCCCTTGCTGGCATCTATAAATTACAAGAACAATTTTTAGGTGGTGGCGCGATTAAAACTTCGATGCGTGCTGACATTTCACGACCACAAAAAATGGGTAGCTTTATGGATGGCGGCATGGATGAAGTCGTCATCTCTTCACTTGCCGCACTCTATCAAAACTACCTACGTGATTATATCACAGCCCACGATACCATGCTGTGGTGGTACGGCGGTGGTTCGGGCGCTGACAATGATCCGGCTGCGACCATTGCCCTATTTACAAAAAAATGGTCGATGGGCTGCGTTGGTGGGATGCCTGTGTACACTACCTTTGCTGGCTCGAATGATTGGGATAAAACAAGCAACTTACGCGTCGTTCGCTTTGATGAACAAACGGGTATGCCCGTAGCAAGCTTCCGTATGAAGGCCTATCGTCGTGCTCAACAAGACATGGAGCTGCTTGGTCTCTTAGAGCAAAAAGCTGGTTTTAACCGTTGGCATATTGCTGATTTAATTAAAGCAGAAGTACCGCTTAAAATGACCACTATTTCTACACGCCCTGATGACCCTGGCTATTCAACTTTCGAAAATCTAGACGCCCATAATTTTGACCTACTGCGCGAAAAAATAGTCGCCACATTACTGCACCATAAATAAGGATTGTGGGTTCACCGCATTACGGCAGGCACGCTAGCAACGTGCCTACTTTTTTTACAGCAACAATACCAGGGAAAGCCTCTATAGCAGTTCTTTCGACCCCCACCAACCCTAGCAGCATTTTAAACCGTCGACGATATAACGCCAGTTTGACAGCAACAATGCAAAAACCGTCGGCTCGCGTTAGCCACTTATCCAACTTTATCTTACTCAACAGCTGACGCAAAGTCTATGCTCATTCACAATGATGTACCCTCTAGACGCACAGACAACTTAAGTCATACGTCGTAAATTATCTGCGTATAATTCCTGCAACAGTTCGTCGCCCTGCTTAAAGCGACGAATATTCTCAAGCGCTCGTTGGCCCATTTTAAAATACCCATCTCGCGTGGGACCAGCCTGATGACAGGTAATGATACAACGTGGCTCATCACGCAAAGGATGTTCAGCCGGCAAGGGCTCCTCTTTAAACACATCTAAAGCCGAGAACAAGCGGCCACGACGGTGCTCCGCTGCCAACGCCTCTTCATCAACCGAATTCCCGCGCGCCGTATTAACAAAGACACCGTGATCAGGCAACAATGCGAGCATAGCGGCATTCACCACATCATTGGTCGCTTCTACTTTGGGTAAATGATTGGAAATAATATCACAATTAGTGAATAAATCCTTCACTGTTGCAGCACGTTGCACACCCAGCTCTTGTAGCTTTTCATCACGCACATAAGGGTCATAGGTATAAATCGTTGGATTAAATGGATGCAACAACGGAATAAGTTTTTGGGCAATAACACCGCAACCGAGCAAGCCCACATGACGATCAAAGAGTGACTGGGACGGAGGCAAATCGCGCGCCCATTCTTTGCTGACATGTGTCCGTTGATAATATAAACCGAGCATGCGCACACTGGCCAAAATCTGCATCAGGGCACTTTCGGAGATATAGTGACTAATCGCATCACCCCAATTGGTCAAACGTAATCCGCGCTCGAGGTGCTCTGGACTCATTTGCTGGGCCACAGTTCCGGTACACATACAATAATACTGCTCCCGAGCGGGCGCATAATCATCTGGCAATCGCCCAGCACCCCATCCGCCAAGCAGCACATCATAGCCATGCAGGCGCTCAGTTTTTTCTGCATCACTTAAATCAGCATAGGCATCACATAAATCGAAATCGACCTCCGCTAATTCCAGCAAGGCGGCCTTATCTGCTGCTGAAAACACGTTAGCAATAAATTGATGTTGAGCTAAAACGCCAATACGCATATCAAGTCTCTTCCTATGATCTGTTATACTCAGCTTGCTTACTTCGAGTGAATTTACCGGCGCTCCACTATTAGCAAATGCAGATCGAGCCTCTTTTCCTTATTTACACAAATGTTTTACGAGCACGCACGACTGATCTCTCAGGTCGAGCAGTGTCGCTCAATAACAATCGAGTAATACTAGTACAGTCCTAAATTCTATTGTAGACAATCCGCCATCAGCTAGGCTATGCCTCCATTCGATTGCAAAAGATCACTATTCACAGGGACAAACTATGAAAACGCTTGTCGTTCTAGACACTGAAGATTTTTTATCTGACTCGGCACCCGATGCCCAATTATGGTGGGCAGAGGAGCTGCACCGACGTGGCATCAAGGCCTCCTTTCAAATTGTTGGTGAAATGGCTCGTAAGCTCAAACGACTCGGCCGCCTTGATACCATTGAAGCCATCAAAAAACATGACATTGGCTACCATTCGAATTATCACAGCGTGCACCCAACCACCGTTGAAGGCAACGTTGGCAAATCCTTAGCAGAAGCGATAGCCTGGACCAAGCAACGTGACCAATCAGGGCTCGAGGCCGTCAACGACCTCTTCGGACAACCGTTTAGCTACACCACACCCGGCACCTCGTGGACACCGGCTGCACTGATCGCCTACGCAAGCCAAGGTGTTAAAGTAAGCTTTATTTCACCCTACGCACCTAAACACAAACCGTATTGGTATGCCGGTCAGTTAAATATCGACTACTCCATCAATTTCGATAGCAGCTTTGAAGTCGATGCAGATTTGGACGCTTACTACAAGGAACTGGAAACGACCATTCAAAAAGTTAAAGCCGCAGACGGCGTCTTTGTCATCTATACGCATCCAGGCCGCCTAGACACCGCCCAACACTGGGACGTCTGTTACGCACACGGTGAAAATCCAGATATTCAGACAGCCCCACATCCACCGCGCTGGCCAGCAGGACACGAAAACGTCACCCGCTCTATAGCGCAACGAACCTTAGACTTTCTCGAACAACACCCAGATATTGAATTTAGTGATGTGCAGTCTGTCTACCACGACTACAGCGACTCCAAATTTGATCTTGCAGATCTCTTAAGCAGTCAAGGGCTGCAGGCTGGACAAGAACACGAGCTCGCTCTTAAACAACGAACGCCAAGTGATGTATTTGCCGGCGAAGACATGCGACCACGCTATAATAAATGGATTCCGCATAGACCAGACTTTTACCCAGAAGATGTTTATCAACAAATTGAAGGCCTCGCCTACACAACGCGCCTAGCCTAACGGCAAACGCACTACCTAGCGCACACAAACATCGATAACACAACCAGCCACCCAACAACTGAATCTGCTGGGTGGCTTTTTTGCGCAATGAGCCGCTTTACATTTGTTCTTGTGCCTTCTTGCGCAATCCCTTGCTGCGAATTTTTGCAAAGTTATACATATTAAAGAAGTGCATGCCGCCTAAAACAACTAGCACCACACCAACTTTAGTTGCAATAAATTCAAAAGCGCCGATGAGATCAGTAGGTTTCTCGCCAAATTTTAAAAACAAGGCCACAAAGCCAATATTCACTAAGTAAAACCCAACAACCAATAATTTATTAACAGCATCAGCCATTGCTTCATTGCCGAGGAAGGCATCGACCAAAAAAATACGTCCGTTGCTGTGTAAGGTATGAGCCACCCACACAGTCACAGCAATGGTAAGACCAAGGTAAATGATATAAATGATAGGGACAAACATGATTTTCTCCTAATGGATTGAGGTAGATTGCTGCGTACTCGCTTAGCTCGATCGACAGGGGTCTGTCAGCAGTCCTATTGTTACGCGCATGTTTAATTCCCTTATTTCTGTCTTTACAGAAATTATAGTACTCAGGCAATCGCGTCAAGTGTCTTTCGCGCAACCCAGCCGCCGAAAAACACAGCTTAGATCCAGCCCCGAGACGAGCCCAGCAACAGTCCCGCACAGCCGAAGGACGCCCATCTGCTCCACATAAAGCCTCTAGCAACGGCTTGTTTTTCGCCCAATGCACTAAGACTCCCTGCATGACGTGCCCGCTTACTAGAATCTCAAAGCCGTTCTTAATCCTGCTGTTCTCACTACGTACAGCACTGGGCATCAGCACGTCCCTCCACAGTGCTGAAGATGCGCAACCAAGCACCCTATCGTTTAGTGGCAATCTGATGTGCCCGATCCAACCCGATGAAAAAATCCTCAAGAAATATGCGACTGATTATAATGGCGTCACCATCTATTTCTGTTGCGAAAACTGTATTGGTGATTTCTACGAAGAACCGGAACGCTATGTCGAAAACCTACCACATGACATGCTCAGCGAGATTCATAAAAGCGTAAGTATAGCAGCTACCGATAGCAGCAGTTCACCGAAGAGCATCAAAGAAATCACGAGAAGCTACACCCTCCTAGCCTGCACGCTGCCGTGGGTCATCCTCATCATCTGGTGGCTAGGACGGCGCGTATTTATCAAGATGCGCTATAAAACCGCAGACACAGTTGGATTTTGTATTTATGACTTTATGTATATATCGCTCTGTATCCTGTCGTTACAGTTTTTCATCGAGGACATCCAAGAACACCTAACATACCGCCGTCAATCAAAAAGCGTCTTTGATGCAGCTGGACGTAATTTTGAACGAGACGCCCGGTATCACTTTGGCCAAACACCACGTCCGATTAAACCTGATATACCGAATAGCCTGAGCAGCAGGTATTACCGCGGCAATGACCAACGCTCACTTTCATTACAAAACGGCGGACAACACCTCACCTGTACATTTGACCTTGCCCTTTTAGACGAAGAAAAACAACAGCTAGACTTCTCACAGACACTCCATGCAAGCAAAGCCTATCTGCGCTTTATCATTACCCGTGGACCATTTACACCTGACCACCTATTCCGCAAACAGCTCATGGCTGGCGTAAAAATTACTGATACAGACGACTTACAAACTGTTCGTGATTTAGAAGATGGCCTTGCACTGCGTGTCCTCATACCAGATCAGCAATGGCAAGTCGATATCCCAATCACCCTACGCAACGGATTGAATACAAATGTCTATTATGTGTGGGAATCGCGCATATCTAAACAGGGCGATGCACTCTATCCCAAAATGCACTACGCCATTGAATACAGCGTCATTATCTCAAACGAGACTATTGACCCACGTTCCAATCTTTGGATGGGTTTTATTCGAACCGCACAACCGCTGAGACGCTTTGAGATTGACCATCGCGAATGGCTCAACACAGAGCCCATCCCAGCACTTACACGACCCAACGACAGCTCCAGCGCACGCAATGACAGCGATCTCTAAAATTATTGCTCCGCCTGCAGCGTTTGCTGATAACGCAATAACAAGTCACTAGCAATATCAGGATACTCAACCAACGGATGGTCATCGCTTACTAAAACGGGACTAGCATCCCAAGGCATACGTTCGTCATCTAGGAAGGTACTCATCTGCTTGCGCTGATTGTGATCTTCGATTTCCTTACGTACCCTATCATCTTCAGGCATAGATTGTAAGATTTCATTAATACTGTGTTCGTCAAAAACAAATGGACTTTTTGATGCTATGATCATATAGGAATTTTTAAAGCTTTTTACATATGGGAAGACTGTTGCTGCAGTCTTACGAACGATCATCACCTGCTCTTCATTACCCATTGAATTACTATAAATACAATACACGCCACGTTCTGATAAGCGCTCCTTAATCAACGACATATACTCCTTAGACAGCAACATGCTGCTGCCAGCCTGCTTGAGGTACAAGGGTTGCTGCGTAATCAGATCATATTCTTGATCATTCAGCGCCAAACCAATCCGCGCGTCACGCCATTGAATATTCACTTTGGGGTTCGCTGCGACATGTAAGGTACCCGCGGGGTAATCGCTGAGCATGCGCTTCAATGCACTATTAATTTCATAGACATCAACATGCTCGACATTGCCACAGCGCATTAACGTTGCTGCTGTTATTCCTGTACCCAATCCAATGACCAAGCTACGCATCTGTTTCTTTGGTGCATGGCAGCATAGCGGAATCGTTGCCAGCAGCCAATTATTGGTACCAACATGAGACGTCCCATCGCTCAAGCTGCTATGCCACAAACCATCCCACTGCATTTGCAAGTCACGCCCAACGCGCACCACGCCCTGACTACCAAAATAATAGGTATCTTCTGTGTCGTTTATAATCCTATTGAAGCGATCGGATCCAGAGACCAAGGCGACCAGCAGACACAATATGGGAATCAGCAATGGTCGTCGCTGCCGCTCTTCACCAGCACGCCGGTCAACCTGCACACCATAATAAACATAGACCGCAAAATATCCGATAAAAATAATCCACTGATAATAAAAATGGTGAAATTTGTAACACAGCAAGACGCCACACAGAATACCCAAACAGCTACCGATGGTGTTATAGCCATAAAAACGCCCGATGTCTTGGCCCCAAGAATCTCCGACGCGGCGTATCAATAAGCCAAAAAGAATACCTAATCCAATACAGGGAATCGTAAACATAACATAACCCTGAATGGGGTAACTTACTGAGATATCGTTGTAGACATAATTCACATAGAGAAATAGGAGCACAGTGAGCAAGGCTGCCGCATTGAACCCTGCATGCCAATATTTAGCAATAGCGACACCAATCGACCACATGACCAAATAACAACACAGCACACTGGAAAAAGTATAGGGCAATGGGGTATAGCGCAAAATGGCGATTCTAAAAACATACATTTCAAATAACAAAGCAAGGAAGCCCAACCAAAAGGCCAGCATCTCCTCTGTGCGTGGGCGCGAGAACCAATCAATCGCCTTAACAGGAGTCAATGCAACAGTAAGCCCCTGTGTCCTGCGACTGAGAGCAAAAGCACATATGCCAGCTGCTAAGTTAGCAGCACAAGCCCATAGCAAGGTGTCCTGTTGTCCTAAATAAGGCAATAGAATAAAACCGCTCAACAAGGATCCCATTGCTGCACCCATTGCATTTAACGAAAACAACACAGTGAGAAAGGTTGCGCTCTCACAGCGCAGTTGATGTTGGCATGCTGCCGACACCACCGGCATGGTTGCCCCCATTAATAAACAGGGAATCAGCAAAATGAATGAAGACCCGACGATATACAAAATGCTTAATGGAATTCCAAATGCATGGGCACATTGCTGTAAAAACACTGCACCAGCAGAAACATCGAGATTCAATAGCGCAATAATACATAAATTAACAACAAACAGCGCCGCTTCGATATAGGCCAAAAACAATAACGGATTCTTGAGTCTATGTACATGGCGACCCATGGCCAATGAGCCCATGCCAAGGCCAAACATAAACACCAAAACCACAATCATTGAGCTCAATGATTCACTACCAGACAGGTAGACTTTTATCGCGCGTTGCCAAATCGATTGATTAATAATCGACGCGAGGCCCGACAGGAACAGCGACAACAAAACTACGATCAAAGACCAACGTGAAACAGCGGGCACCTAACTACATCGCCTTAAGCTATAAACTTCATTCACAGGATTCCCACCCAACTATACTTGAACAACAAAACACAAATCACCCTTTAAACTAAACAAGTCATCATAAGCTCTAGCAAAATCGCTCGGTTCGCTTGTACTGTGGACCCTACTAAACTTCGCAAGCATGAAAAGGCCAATCAGACTCCTGTAAATTCAGCGATTCATGTGCTAAGTCCGTTATTACAGCAACAAAAGCAACTACGGCAATATCGACAATAACGGGAACAAGGAAGAGCACAGCGACCGCGCTCCAGTCATCATCGGTGAGACCGGCGCAGCAGTTTGCTATCACAGGTTATAAGGATATTCTGACCACGACACATGCGCATACTTTCCAATAACATCTACTGGCTACAAGGTTACCCCTCACCAAATAATCAGCCGGATCCAGCATCGCTGACTGTTTTGGAGGAATTAAAAAGACACTATGATGCGCTGCAGGTAGACATCATTTGCCTCCAAGAGATTCAAAATATCGAAACCTATATCTTACTAGCCAACAGCCTTGGCCGCAGTGGGGTCTACTGCCCCGGTCAACGCTACGCTTGGTATGGTGGGGCTGTATTTGCCGAACACGCAGAGCTCTGCGACAGTTCATCACAACGCAACGATGACAGCGACCGGTTTTGGGCGCATGCACAGATTCAACATGCAGGCACCACATGCAGCATAGTCACCCTGCACCTTCCATCCAATCTTAATCGCGACAATGCAAGCGCGACGCAAAAGCGTCAGCAAGAATTAACACAGATACTAGAAAATAAGCATCCCGATATAATCTGCGGTGATTTTAATCAAATCGCAAATCAATGGCTCAGTCATTGCATGGCAGCGCATGGCTACAGCGATGCCGCCGTCCTAAGCAACTGTGCTAACGCGGCTAGCTGTGCAAAAAGTGCTAATCGCATAGACTACTTTTGGGTGAAAGACTGCCATGCCCAGAAGGTAAACAGCCTGAGCCACACGCTGGCAAAAGATTTCACATCCACAGCGCCCGGACGACGCTTCATCAGTGATCACGTACCTGTCGTCCTTGATATCGACCTATGATACGCATTCAGTCATGGAACATTGCACAGAGCCTAGAAAAATCTCTCCCCTATCTTAAACAATGGAACGCAGATATATGCTGCTTGCTTGAATGTGGTAGTGAACCAGAACTGCGTGCACTCAGCGCAGGCAAACAGCTCTCCTATCTTCACGATCAATACAACATGGCTCTTATAAGTTCATTCCCGATTAACAAGTTTGAAGAGATACGTGACCCTAGCCTCGGTAAGCCGATACTTTTCTGTGAAATTACCATCCACACTCAGGTCGTACGCATCTTTGTCGTCCATTTAACCATGCCCCTCAACAATAACGACAAGCAAAAGCAGCACCTACAAGAAATTGCATTCTTGAAACAAATCGCATCAGCAAACACTACATCCAGCATTATTATCGGAGACCTCAATGCGCGCTCTGTTTTGGATGCCGAGACAGACTATACAGCGGCAACGGATATGCTGACAGCACGCGGCTTTGTCGATAGTGCCGCGTACGCGCAAACACCAGGTTTTTTAGCCACCAAAATAGACCGCTCTAACTGTGGGAAGCGCATCGATTACTGCTTCCTCTCGCCAGATCTTGCAGCAACCTGCACCGCCTATGGGGTCCACAACACAACGGCAAGCATTTCTGATCACCGCGCAATCTGGGTCGATTTAGACATCCCAGCAGCCACCGAGAATTAAAGCACAACGGCGCTAGCAGTAATTGAAATACTCCCAGCATTAATATTTAATAATTATTAATTCTATTGAACCCGTGTTATTACCGATCCCACCACCACCCTCAAGATCGCTCGGGCCAAAATATATTTCGCCATCAACTTTTATTTTTATGGGACCATTTATAGCAACTAAGGCAGCACCATTAAGCGAATAACACAATTGCATAAAGGCCATCCCGTTATTGGCATTTTGACCCACGTGACCGAGAAAATTCACGTCTTCCCAGCGCGTTGGACTGGTATTCCAAACGCTCTCTGGATTTGGCGTTACATGCAAGATACCCGTATGTTTCATTATCTCACTCTTTCCATTCGCCGGAACAGAAAGGGTCACAGCCGCATGCTGCGGCTCTATCGGCTCACCAAATAAATCCCTCGGTGCATAGCCTTGTATTTCAGCAATCTTTTCCTTGAGCAGCTGTGCCTGCTCGACATTCCCACGCTTGGTCTGGGTTTGCAGCTCTCGCTCAAGTGACCTCAGGGTTTTAGCAATGATCTTATCAACTGCGCTGCGATAATCCTTCTTTTCCTTGGCCAAACCCTTTTCCAACGTTTCCAACGCACGTTGCGCATCTGGGGAAAATTCAAGTTGCTCCTGTGCTGCAACAGCACTGAGTAAACACAAGGAAAGCATACAAAGGAATAGTTGTGGCACGACATTCTCCATGAGCGCTTCCATACTAACGACTCATGGATTCATTGAAAGTCATACACAGCAAAGAACAGCAGCTGGATCAGCGCACGCACTGCACTCAAACGCTGCGGGCTAGAGCCACAGCCAGCCCAGGCCAGCCTACATGGCTCTAACAGCATCTGACGACAGATTCCTATTTTCGTTCCCATGCACGTGATGGCGGCGCTAGCGTTGCACCCGCAGCTTCGAGGACGCTGCCCTGCTTACGACGGAAATCTTCTTTACCTGCATCCTGAAACAGCTTGGAGAAATCACTCTCTACTACAGAGCCCTCGCCCATCACCTTGGCATCCACCTTATTGATATACACATTCTGATCGGTAACAGCAGTGACTGGATGGAGAAAGTCGAGCACGTTATTGCGAATAACCAGACCCTTTGGCTTGCTCGCCTTGCCCTGCACAAAGATACTCGCACCCCAGCTACTACTCTTATTCAAATTAACAAAGGTGTTATGCTCAATCAGAATATCAGTGACATGTTTACCGCCGGCGCTACCGGAACCCCAAATGGCAAGGTTTATCCCGGACTTATTCTCACTGTCGACAACATTGTTGCGAAAGGTGAGCTTATTCGCATTGCGATTAACCGTAATAATGTTGTTCAGGTAATTATTCTCTACGAGAATGGAATCACAGCCCTCATACATATTCAACGAACTAGAGTGCATGCCATAATGATCAAGTATTTTATTGTCGTGAATGTGGCCACGCTTGCTCTCGTAATGACGAATACCACTACCCGAGTTCTTTATTAAAAGACAATTTTTCAGTACATAATCATTAACGCGGTTAAGAAAAATTGCTGTCGTCCAACCCGGGCAATGATGGATATAACAGTTATCAATGACAATGTTATCGCAGTGATGTGGGCCAATACCCGCATGCCCAGTTAAGAACCGAATTTCGAGATTGGAAATGTGCACGTCTTTGCTGCGCTTGCTATGACGCGCAATGCCAACCGCACCCTTGCCACCAGAGTAGCGTTGAACAAGAAAGCCATCTATTTCAAAATGCGAAGCACCATCCTTCAGTTGAAAGCACGTCTCTAAAACCGGGAAACCTATATCAGCCGGTTTACCATCAACTAAACGATCCGCTAAGAGGTAAAAACGGGTCTTACCGCCCTCCAGTGGCGTCACAGCCCACTCACCTTTTTCAGTGATTAAACGGACAGAATTATACAGCGCATATTTTGTCGCTGGATAGGTCTTCGGTTTAAAAAACGGCAGAGTCAATTGATTCTTATCTGGTACATAAGATTTAACCGAGGCAAAGTACACATGATTATTTCCACCGTGCACACCGACCTGCATACCCTCATAATAATCCGCATCTTGCATAGTCAGATTTACAGCATCAGTAATGACAGAGATACCATCTTCTTTATTGTTCTCTAACTTTTGCTCGGTTTTCATAAAATCGCGCGGTATATCTGGGTAAAAGCTATCACTTGGTTTTGGATATTGCGCAATCGGCAATAAACTACGAGCGCCATCACAAAGAATAATGCGCTGCCAGGGTGCCATCTTGTCACGCGGAACCTGACGATGAGAAACAAACTCACCGTGATTAAAATTCTTTGAAATATCAATATCGACATCTGCATAGAAAATATCTTTCCACTGCTTGTTACCCTTAGCCTCATCTGCAGATGCACAGCGCTGCCAGTTTTCGATAATACTACCACCATCCATAATGGCTGGACCAGTACCATAGGTACCAGCACTATTACCATCTAAACGAATGGGTTTACCCTCTGCACCGGAGATACTGAACTCAATCGAGCCACGATACGCGACGCCGCCTTTAAACAGCACGGTATCGCCCCCTTGCAGCACAACTGATTTGGGCGTTCCCGCCGCATTGCTGTCACCAGGCGCATGCTTCCACGCTTTTTTGGCTGATAGACCGTCTGCCGCATCATCACCCTGTTCATAATCGACGTAATACTCAGCGGCAATTAATGACTGCCCCGCAGTAGAGAAACTGAGCATCAGCACAGAACAACAGAGAGTAAACAGAGTAAAACGCATAGCTGGACCCCTTCGCAATGTCTATTCGAAATCTTACGCACCAGTTAGCAGTTTGGCTCATCATCCACAAGCACTGATCAGCTGTGTCTCGCGAGAGTGTACAAGGGCTAGCCATATTCGACATCGCCACGCCCACAATAAGTGCCTAGCAGTCATGAACTTAGGCGAGTGCTGTCTCAAAACGAGATTATAATTCTATGAGGGTCCTGATGAACGTTTCAGCCAGCGCGGTATGGGCAGCGTGCCCTGCCGGAACATATCGAGGGCGACCGCGCCAATAATAATCAACCCGATAATAATCTGCTGTCGTGCTGCTGGCACGCCCGCGATAACACAGCCGTTGGTCAAGACCACCATGATTAGTGCGCCAACCACCGAACCCAACATGCTGCCCGCTCCACCACTCAGACTAGCGCCACCTATGACCACGGCTGCAATCACATTTAATTCAAAACCCATACGCGTCACTGGATCCCCTGCATTATCATAACTTAATTGCATGAAACCGGCGATACCAAATAAAAGCCCTGCTGCCGCGTAAATAATAAATTTTCGCCAGGCCACGCGCACCCCACATAGTCGCGCTGCATCTTCATTCGATCCAATTGCATAAACGTGACGTCCAAAAATTGTCGTTCGCATAATGACAATTAGCGCA
>CBDUFM010000012.1:0-13880 GCA_965366325.1 uncultured bacterium | reverse complement strand
TATTCTCTTCGCCTTTGCCGACGACTGGGGACGCTACGCCAGCGCCTATGCTCATTTAGAGGGCCCCGCATCACTAAACCATTTAATTTCCACGCCGCATTTTGATCGCATTGCTAAGGAAGGCTGTTTATTTACAAACGCCTTGGTTCCAGCGCCATCCTGCACGCCCTGTCGTAGCTCGGTTTTATCAGGACGGTATTTTTGGCAAACAGGACTCGGGGCTATTTTAAATGGCGCCGTCTGGGATCGCCAAGTGCCCTCCTTCCCTTTTGCGCTAGAAAAAAACGGTTACCACATTGGCTTTTCTTATAAAGTATGGAGCCCCGGGACACCGAACGACGATCCCTATGGCGGCATAGGTAATCGCTATCAGGAAGCCGGTAGGGATTTCGGGCACTTTTCAGAGCACGTCACGCAGTTACATGCCAATGGCAGCAGTATCGAAGCTGCCAAACAAACACTCTATGATGAAACCCTCGGTAATTTTGAATCCTTTCTCGCTAAACGAGAAACCGATCAAGCCTTTTGCTACTGGTGGGGTCCAACAAATACGCACCGCACTTGGGAGCGTGGATCTGGCAAGCAATTATGGAATCTTGAACCTGATGATTTAAAAGGGAAATTACCCGCATTTTTGCCCGACGTTCACGAAGTCCGCGAAGATGTCGCCGATTACTTAGGCGAGTGCATGGCCTTTGATGCCGGTCTTGGTGTGTTGATGAATAAACTCGAAGCGATGGGTGAATTAGATAATACCTTTATTGTTGTCAGTGGCGACCATGGCATCCCTGGTTTTCCACGTGCAAAATGTAACTTATATAATATTGGCTGTGAAGTCGCACTCGCCGCACGCCTACCGGGCGTAGTGAGCTCCGGCATCGTGATTGATGATTTAGTCAATATTATGGACCTTGCACCAAGCTTTTTAGATATTGCAGGTGCTCCACAACCGTCCTTTATGCCAGCAAAAAGTTTAATGCCGCTGATGCAAGCAACGCAGTCCGGTCAGATTGACCCAGAGCGCAGCTGGGTTATTGGCGGACGCGAACGGCACGTGGCTAACGCACGTGAACTTGGCCTGCCTTACCCACAGCGCTCCATTCGTACGCATCGCTATCACTATATTCGCAATTTTGCTCCTGAGCGCTGGCCCATGGGTGACCCCAAAGGCCTCGATAATCTGCAGGCTGAGGCACCGAGCTATGATGAACTCACATCAAACACCCGTGCTGCCTACGCTGATATGGATGCCAGCCCAAGCAAAGCTTGGATGATTCATCATCGTGCAGAAGAGAATCTGGCACAGTCATTTGCACTTGGCTTTGGCAAACGCCCCGCTGAAGAACTCTATGATTTAGAGCAAGACCCATCCTATATGCAGAACCTAGCCGACGACCCTGCGCACCAGGACATTAAACAGCACCTATCGACGCAATTAATCGATGAATTGCACAGGCAACAAGATCCACGCGTCGTGGAACAGGACTGTCGCTATGAGCAGAGCCCGTACACAGACCTAGAAGCAGGGGCCGAACAGGCTGCAGAACGACAAAGTAGAGCCGGCAGCATACCGCAATAAATGCGTGTTTATAAAGCTCTCCCTTGAGTTTGTATAAGCAGCCCGTATTGCATGTCCCACTATGCTGTTTAACTCTCTCAGTTTTCTCCTGTTTTTCTTGATCGTCCTGCTCTTCATGCGCAGCCCACTGGCTTGGGGCCATAAAAAATATCTGCTCTTAGGTGCAAGTTATCTTTTTTATGCGGCTTGGAATCCTCCATTCGCCATACTGCTCGCGATTTCGACGCTTATTGATTACCTCGCCGGTCAACAATTAGCCAAGCGCGACGATGGGCCAGGGCGTCGCCTATGGCTATGCCTCAGCCTCTGCGCCAATTTAGGCATGCTCAGCTTTTTTAAATATGGCGGTTTTTTCCTCAGCATAAGTCAAGATGCACTTGGCCTCGTCGGCATCAGCTACCAGCCGCCGCTCTGGAATATCATCTTACCGGTTGGCATTAGCTTTTACACCTTCCAAACGCTCTCTTATACCATCGACCTCTACCGTCGCCGCATTGGGCCCGCTCGCTCTTTTAGTGACTTTGCCCTTTACGTCAGTTTTTTCCCGCAATTAGTAGCCGGACCGATTGTACGTGCTGCGGATTTATTACCACAATTCCACGAAGAAAAACACGCCACGGCTCAGCAGCTCGGCTGGGGCTTATTTTTAGTCAGCCTCGGATTATTTCAAAAAGTCGTCATTGCCGATAATATTGCAGCACCCACAGTAGAAGCTGTCTTCGATGCAGGACGACCCGTACCAACGATAGATGCTTGGCTTGGCGTGCTCGCCTTTGCCGTACAAATATTTAATGATTTTGCTGGTTACTCAACCTGTGCCATTGGCATTGCCCTGTGCATTGGTTTTCATTTACCCGATAACTTTAATCGACCCTATGCGGCCTTAGGTTTTTCTGATTTTTGGCGCCGTTGGCATATAACCCTCTCCAGTTGGTTACGCGATTACCTGTACATTCCACTCGGCGGCAATCGACACGGCGCGTTACGTACAGCCTGCACGCTCTTGATTGTTATGGCTCTTGGCGGTTTATGGCATGGCGCAGCGTGGACCTTTATTCTCTGGGGCGTCTTGCATGGGGTGTTTTTAATTATCGAGCACGGCCTACGTCGTTGCTTTGGCAAACATGCATGGACACAACATCGCGCCGTACGCGCCGCTTTGATTGCCCTCACCTTCGTACTCATCTTATTTACCTGGGTGCCGTTTCGTGCTGCTGATTTTGGCATGAGCATGCTCACTTGGATTACCATGCTGGGTGCAGGACCGGCCGTTCCCTACGCCGTCTCTGGCCCGCAATTACTACTGATTCCACTTGTCGCTGGCGCACTCTTTATCTGGCATTGTATCTGCAGACAGCATTCACTGGAAAAAATTGCCGCCGCCTGCCCACACATTGCCTTAGTCGGCATTTGGAGTTTTATGCTTATTTGCCTGCTTTGGGCACAAGGAGGAAGCGATGCCTTTATCTACTTCCAATTCTAATCCACCAGATTCAGAACTACAACAACGCAGCATCCCGCAACAACACTGGCTGCGCCTCGGGCTTATCAGCGCGGCGCTTGGCCTCCTAAGCATTATTGTGTGGGAATCCTATATACGCAGCCTTGCCTATGTACCATCCTACAATGACACTGATTTATTATGGGCAGCAGAGCGTGACCGCGCCGTCGGTAATAGCTGTGTTATTATCGGATCCAGCCGCGCCCGCTTCGACATTAATCTCGATGTATGGGAACAACACAACGGCACGCGCCCGATTCAATTAGCGCGCAATGGCAGTTGTCCGATTCCCATATTTATGGACCTCGCCTATGATCCCTCCTTTAATGGGACGATGATTGTGTCGGTGACACCGAGTTTGTTTTTCATGCCACCGGGTATGGCTCCGGTTACGCAAACCGAAGCTGCAATTAAACGTCGTGCACAACGTGGACCAAGTGATTACACCGATCATCAGCTCGCCATGTTTTTAGAACAATATCTGGCTTGTTTACAAGATGATGATTTAAGTTTGGCCGCTTATCGCAAACGCATCCCAATCGACAATCGCGCCGGCTCTGGAATTGCGCCGCGACTACCACCCATGCTGTGCACCATCGATGCTGATCGTGGTGAGCACATGCTGGAGCGCCTAGAAAGCGATTCGCTTTTCCAAGATCAGGTTAAACAAATTTGGCGCCCGCTCATGCGACCACCGCCATTTATTCAAATACCGCCGGCCGTACCAGCGCCATTTTTAGAGGCACTCTCACATGCCTGTGATGCATTACGCCAACGCGGTGGAAAAATAATTTTCATTCGACCGCCGTCCGCTGGTGAATATCGCAGCAGTGAAAATGAGCTATGGCCACGTCAGACTTGGTTCGATCAAGTCGTTCAGGCCTGCGCCGCCGATGCCATTCACTTTGAGGACCACGACCGCTTACAACATTTTACCTGTCCAGAGTGGTCGCATTTAACACGCGCTGACGCCCGCCTCTTCACGCAGGCCTTGTTAGAGATCATAAAGCTCTAGCTGCTAGCTGCCTGAGACCACTAGTTGGTTGAACCTCGTTTTGAGGTATACTCTTTCCTATGCACCCGCCAAAGTACCTGCACCTTCTCTCGATAATTTTTCTATTCCTATTCTGCAACAGCACTTATAGCGAAGAGTCGATCAGCATTCTGCTCAAATGGAAACACCAGTTCCAATTTGCTGGGCTCTATGCGGCAAAAGAACTCGGTTATTTTGCTGAAGAAGGCCTCAGCGTCGAGCTCATCGAATCCATTCCTGGTAAGGATGGCACTGATCATGTCATTGCCGGTCAGGCTACCTATGGCATCTCTGATGGCGGCTTAGTTGCTAGCCGTCTCAACCATAAGCCGGTGCTTCTCGTGGCGCAAATTATGCAAGTCTCACCACTCGTCCTCTATACGGCCCGCGAGAGCAATATCCTTCAGCCCAAAGACCTTGCTGGTAAAACAATAATGATGAGCGGGGGCATTGGCGGCAATGCACCAATTATTGCGATGTTACGCTCAAAAATTAAAGACCACGAACAACTCGATTTATTGCCACATAGCTTTAGCAATGCCGACTTAATCGAGGGACGCGTCGATGCTATGACTGGCTATCTGACCGATCGACCCTTTCAATTCAAACAAGCTCAGTTTCAATATAACATTATTGATCCGCAGCAATTCGGCATTGACTTTTATGGCGATTGTCTCTTCACCAGCTTAACCGAATTTGAACAGCACCCACAACGCGTTGCAGCAGTACGCCGAGCAGTATTACGCGGTTGGAAATATGCGCTAAACCACCCTGAAGAAATCATTGATCTTATTCTCAACATCTACAACCCGCAGCTCGACCGTGAAGCGTTGTTATTTGAAGCGAACATGACACGGCGGCTCATCATGCCTGAATTAGTTGAGGTGGGAGAATTCAGCAGACCGCGCTATCAACGCATGGTAGAAACATTTAGCAAATTAGGTTTAATCGAAACATTAAAAATTCCCGATGACTTTTTCTATCGTGACGAAACTAAGAAAACAGTCGATGCCCAAGTCAACAAAGGCATCGTATCGCTGAGCCCTGAAGAACAGCAGTGGCTCAAAGATCATCCCGTCATTCGCGTTGCCACTGATGCCGCATTTGCTCCTGTCGAATATCTTAGCAACGGACAGTATCGTGGTCTATCTGTAGATTTTCTCAATCAAATCGAATCTCTCTTAAATATACAATTTGATATCGTGCATGGCCATAGCTGGAAAGAGCTGATCGACATGGGGCATCTACGCGAGGTAGACATCTTCTCCTGCTTGACGCCAAACCCGGAACGTCGTCAGTTCCTAACATTTACTGAATCGTACACCTCCTTTCCTTGCCATGTATTTACACGTAATGACAGTCCCTACGTCAGTGATATAGCGAGTTTACAGGGCAAGCGCGTCGGCGTTGTTCATGCATACGTTTCACATGATTGGCTGCTTCGTCATCACCCAGAACTAGTGCTACACACCGCACCTACCATCGAAGAAGCACTGCTTGATTTGAAAAATGGCACTACAGATGCCTTTATTGGTAATTTATTTACCACCACTTATTATATCGGAAAAAATCGACTCGATAAAATTAAAGTAGCAGGAGAAACACCAATACGCTATGAGATGGGCATCGGTGTGCGTCGTGACTGGCCTATATTACGTCAAATAATTGACAAAGCGATTGCAGCCATTCCACAAAAGGATCGTGAAATTTTAGAGGCACGCTGGCTGCCAGTGGTCTTTGAACAAGAGAGCGACTATTCGTTTCTCTGGCGCATCGCCGCAGCAGTGCTCCTATTTACGGTTATCATCATTATCTGGAATAGGCGACTGTCTTATACTGTCCAACAACGGACTGCTGACTTATCACAAGCCAATGAAAACCTTGCGCAAGAAGTCAAAGAACGCACCCAAGCACGGATTGCCATTGCAGAATTAAATCAGCGCCTTGAAGGTGTTGTTGCAGCCCTGCCATCAGCATTAATTGCCGTTGATCAACAAGGGGCACTCCTGCACGCCAATCCCGTGGCCACACAACGTTATCAGCTCGAGCATAATCCCGATGTCTTAGGCATTATCGCTGCAGCACACCCTGAAATTCATCAGCATTTTCAAGAGGCAATTACAAACAATATACCATACCGAGGTACTCGTGCACACATTGCGACTGCCTCTCAAAGTCGCTGGGAAACCTTACATATATACCCCTTACACAATTGCGACGGAGCCGTCATTCGTATCGATGATCTCAGTGAACAAGTACAATTAGAGGGCGAATTGCTACAATCACGCAAACTTGAAACTGTGGGCCACTTAGCAAGTGGCATTGCTCACGATTTTAATAACATCCTACAAATCATTAGTAGCACCGCCTATCTCTTAGGCCCAACAGCAAATGATGACCCGAAACTTAATAAATTAATTGGCCATATTATGGATGCCAGCGCTCGTGGTAGCGAATTGACCGCTAAATTGCTGTCCTTTTCCAGACAACAAGTAGCTGATCTCGGCAATGTGGATATTAATGCACTGCTTCAGGAAATTGCAGCACTCTGCCAACACACCTTTGATCGATTAATTACAATTGAACTCGATTTGTGCACGGTACAATGTATTACCAAGGCAGACAGCGGCGAATTACATAGCGCTTTTGTCAACCTCGCCGTCAATGCACGCGACGCAATGCCCGATGGCGGCACGCTCACACTGCATTCACATATTGTACAAAATGAACACGGCGCCCAGGTCCTTATACAAGTCAGCGACAGTGGCAGCGGTATCCCTCAACAAATTATCGATAATATTTTCGATCCGTTCTTTACCACCAAACCTGTAGGTAAAGGCACTGGGCTCGGGCTCGCTAGTAGCTTACGCGCCATTAAAAACGCAGAAGGTCACTTAGATGTCCAAAGTGAAGAAGGCGTTGGCACCACCTTTACTATCACCCTGCCTTTAATTAATAACGCTAGCGATCAAGAACAACAAGAACGCAAAACTGATAATCAAGACAGCCAAGCGAATAAAGGATGTATCTTAGTCGTTGAAGATGAGGAAGTTATTCGCATGACCTGCCAGCAACAGCTTTCAGCCGCTGGTTATGAGGTTCACGTCTGTGCCGACGGCCTTGAGGCGCTTAGTTGGTATAAACAGCATTTTCAAGAGGTTGACCTGGTTTTAATGGATATGGTTATGCCACATATGAGTGGGGCTGACTGCCTCCAAGAAATGGCACACATCAATCAATCCTTACGCGCGGTCGTCACCTCTGGTTTTATCCCTGAGCAGGAACTCGAGCGCATTCCACAGGGCCTTGTGTGCGGCCGGGTACCCAAACCTTCTTCACCGGCTGTCTTACTTCGTGTTATCGCAAATGCGCTCATCTAGACACTATTTGCCAAAATCTATGACAACGCAACTGCGCGCATTAATGCAAAACTGAATGCGGATCATAGCTCGGCATGTGCAACCTCACATACAGTGATTTATGAATGAAGCGCGTCCCTACAAACACTTAACGGCAGCTTATTCAATTATTACTCAATTAAATATATATGGTGCCAGACGCGCCATGTTCCGCGCATCATCGATACCGCGATGTGGACAACCTTCAAATGTCATACGCATGGATGCCAAGGCCCGCCCCAAGCCGTATGCCTTGCGCAAACCGCGCTTCTGTGCAAAGCGCTTTTTAATATTGATGTGCCGCTGATCAAAAGGATAAGCTTGTTGATGAAAGGCACAGTCCTGTAGCAATTGCTTTTTATCATAGTCGCCCCAGCTACAAAAAACTGGCGCATCGTGCTGATCAATCCATTGCTTAAACATCTGATTCGCCTCGGGAAAAAGTGGCGCTCCATCCAGCATCTCTTGGCGTATACTAGTCAGTTGCGTACAAAATGCCGTTAACTGAGGATGGCGTTGTGCTTTAATAAATGTTTGAAACTCTGAAATAATCTCTAATCGCTCAGCGTCCAAAGCCACCGCACCAATTTCTATAATTTCCATTTCGTTGCGTGGCACGCTACCACGATCACAACAACTTGCTTCAAAATCTACAATAATAGGGGTCATAAATTCATTCCTTTATAAATAGGCCTGTAATGTTTCAGGCACTTTTCGACCAGCGGCCGCGAGGCCCTTGGCATGCGCGCTACGTGCTTGGTTTTTTCGAACACGCTCTTTGTATCGAC
Source organism: uncultured bacterium (assembly GCA_965366325.1). GTDB lineage: Bacteria > Planctomycetota > UBA11346 > UBA11346 > UBA11346 > JANQLF01. The sequence continues at coordinate 5,581 of CBDUFM010000012.1, read as the reverse complement.
ACTGATCGCAGCGTATGGCATGCGTCCACACAAAGCCCTGTACCGTTTCATACCACCACTTTTGATCGCTCGCCGTCCACAACTCTTCAGATCCACAATCCACACAGATAAAGTTTTCGTCTCGGTAAAATCCACGCACTGCAAAATCTGGCGCGTCGTAACTAGTACCGAAATTCAATTTACCGCAATCTACCGGCATGGTGTTTTGTCCCAGCATTACAGAACGCTGCGTACGGCTCCTATACTGCTTCTTTGCTTTGTCCGCTAGTCGCTTCGCCTTCAGGGACGCGCGTTTTTGCTTACAACTCTTGGGTGGATGGTTCTTCATCTGAGCACACTCCTTAGACACAAAGCAATGCACAAAAGGAGCCAAGAGGATCCACAAACATAAGTTAAGTTATTTTAAACGCTTAAGCTATTTCTTGCGCAAGGACCCACGTTAGAAACTATGCCACCTTCTAGCTACATAGAAAATGAGATAGCGAAGCTAGGGCGTATTCAGCCCTGCTGATCAGGGCACAAACACAGAGTCCTACTAATTATTTGCTACTGGAGCAAGGAGCGGCGGCGCTATGCCCGGCGACTGGTGCTCAAAAGCACCCATGTCAACAACATCCGCGTGCACTGCGCGATTAGGGCCATTCACGATCCGCTCGTAGCCACCGAGATCAGTCATTAGATCGCTAAGAAGCGTATTGCCATCGCCGTTATCGCCGTCTAGATCCCTACCCAGGGCGACAGCATTATTTCCCGCATCAATAGCTAGAGAGTCGCGCTTAAGCGCGTAATCATCCTTACCTCTATTAATAAATTGAGGATCAATGTTGATATTACCATTGGTCTCGGTTATGCCATAAACCAATGAATTATTAATAGTTGCCGGTAGCCCATACACTTCATTGGCAAATGACGCTGGTAATGCACCCACACTATTATCCCAAACAATGGAATTGTCGACATTCACAGTCTCGTAACCAAAGATTCCTGCGCCACTAGTAGCGGCAACATTCCCAACAATTGTGCAATTAATTATATTTAAATCAGAACCAGCCGCACGAATTCCGCCACCAGTACCACCACCCTGAGCCTCATTATTTATAATGAGTGAATTAACGATGAGCGGATTTGCACCACTGCGAACATAAACACCACCACCGCCACTGGTCGCGATATTACTGGACACGACACAATCAATAAACAGTGAATCACTACCACCATTAACAAAGAACACTGCGCCACCCCAAGCCGAGCGATTATCATAGAAATAGCAGTGCTTAATTGTCGCTGATACGCCATCCGCAATGAGACCTGCCCCATATTGGTTAAAATTCGTTACGCTATCTGCATATCCAAGCGTCACACGCATGCCATCTAAGGTCGATGCCGACGCACAGCTCACCACATGGTAAACATTATCCGTACGGTCATTTTTCACACCAATGTCACCGGAGAGTATGCTTTCATTATTAACAATATCGCGCTCAGTTCGCATAATTTCAGTCGCATCAAATCCGCCATAAACTCCCACACTTGCTTTTAACTGGAAAGTCTGGGTACGGTCCGTTCCAGCAGTCGGATAATAGGTACCCTGTGCAACCCATATCTCGTTTAATGTCGCATTCGAAGCGGCGATCGCATCCTGTAAATCACTAAAGGCATTCGCCCAGCTTGACCCGTCATTGTCACCACCAACAACAGCAGCGTCAACGGCCAGCACATTAATAGGAATATCAGCATATTCATAGGCACCCATATCAATCTCATCATGGATAACGCGGTCTTCGGCATTCTTATCCTGTGTCAGATCACTGTTCAGTGTATTACCATCTGCATTATTCGCATTTAAATCAACACCTAGTGCTATGGTTTTATCTGCAGCATTAATTGCTGGCGAGCTCTTCAGGAGACTGAAGTCATTACTTGCAGTATCTTTAAACAAGGGATCCGCGTTAAGATTACCATCACTAGCGCCAATCCCAAAAGCAATGCAATTCACAAGGTTGATCGTCCCTACAAACTCTTCACTGAAATTGGCTACAGGACTACCGTTATCAAAGTTTCCCCAGACAATCGTATTACTTACATTCACTGTTGAAGTCGTATTATAAATCGATGCCGCATCGCTGACCGCATTGTTTTTGCTCATGGTACAGTTGATCACGTTTGTCTCGGATAAATTATAGCTAAATATCGACCCAGCATAATTAGCGTGATTTTCTGTAAACAAACAATTAAGCACGGCAACCGTTGCCGAGTTATAATTAAACAAACCTGCACCGAGGTGCGCGGAATTATCAATAAATACACAATTTACAAAAATACTTTCAGTCGCTGCGCCTTGGGTTAAGGCCCCACCACCCCATTCGGCATAATTTTCGGTAAACGTACAATGCCACACCTGCATGCTGCTCGCATTCACATATAAACCACCGCCGTAACCATTAGAACCGGTACTATTGGCGTTGCCACCAGACACGGTAAAGCCATCCAATCGCGCTCCATCAGCACCTGTCACCACATGATACACATTGTCATTCGTATCTGCAGCAACACCAAGGTCCCCCGATAAAATCGTTTTATGCGCGGTGACATCTCGAGCACTTAATGCTGTTTCAATCCCGATAAAACCTCCGTAGACAGCGACATCAGCCACCAATTGTATACTTGCATTTCGTGCAAGATCCGCCGCTGGATAATAAGTCCCTGCAGCAACCCAGATTTCATTGAGACTCGCGCTGCTTGCCGCAAGGGCAGCATTAATATCGGTAAAGGCATTGACCCACGAGCTACCATCATTTGCACCACGGGCTGTTGCATCAACTAAAATAACATTATCTGGCACTGTCAGTGGAGCCGACGCGCCAGCTACGCTAGAACCACTGCCACCACCACAGCCACTGAGCAACATCAATAAACACAGGGTCGCACACATTACGAAACAACGCATAAAAACTCATTTACACCAGATTATAGCGACAAAAACGCACAGCCCTGAATCAGTATCAGCGGCTTACAGAACGCAGCATAGTCAGATCCCCACGATGCAAAGTCTCTTCGCAAATTTAGACCACGCATGCCCATAAGCATTGCTAATCTAGTGAAATTCAGGGTCTTTACGATACTGCCCCGGACTCACAGAAAAATGACGCCTGAAAACCTTATGAAATTGAGACTGGTCGCTAAACCCGCTCAAATACGCTATTTGTGCCAAGTCCTTATCACTTTTACGCAGCAAAGCACACGCTGTCTTTAAACGCGCCTGTTTCAGCAATGCACTCCAAGTCGAACCAGTCTCTTCTCGCACCACATGCGCCACACGCGACGGACTGAGATGCAATACCTTAGCTAAGTCGCTGATGCGTAAGGGCTTTTGATGATGTCGATCAATATAGTAAAGTATTTTATGGCGACGCGTTTCTTCACCGTACTGATTAAGCTCCAGCTGCGGACCCGTACGAATAATCGACAATAAGCGCTCACCCAATTGACGCAGTGCCTCTAAATAATGCGTAGCCATATACTCAGCCACTGGCGCTGCTTTGGGCAAGGCAAGCGGGCTTGCTGCCTGGACGAGTTCCGGAGACCAATCTACGGCACGGCGTTGCCCAGCAAATAAGACCGCGTGCGGCTTTCCTTTTTCAACGAGAGGGAAGACCCACTCTGTTAATCCGGCATGACATTGATGCACACGGCCACCGCTTTCAGCCAATTCAATTAAATCGGGACGCAGTTCCGTTATTTCAAAACTTTCACAACGCGATGCATACGGGCCACTTTTAACTTGGCGGCATAATGCGCCTCCATGCCACGCACGCACTGGGTCCACGGATGCACGCAGGCATCCACTGAGATCATGCACACACACACGCAATTGGGTTAAGACCTCAAAGCTTTGTATCGCCTGCTCGGCTACACCATACGTTAACACCATAAGCACTGTATAGCATGATTCTCCCCTTAGTCAGCAGATAATACCTATAAATACAGGTTTATTGTCCATATACTACGCATATGAATAGCATCTTTAACCATACTGCAGAACAGCGCTACCCCACACTCAGCCCCACGCAAATCAATGATTTTGACCAGAACGGCTACTTAATCATTCGACAAGCCTTGGATCGCGAACGCATTCATCAGCTCGTTCACTGTGGTGAGCGTTTAATCGCAAGTAATACACAGCGCTTTCGCCGTGACAGCGGACAATCTGATGGCTTTCGCAATGTCATTGCTCTCGATGAGGCCTTCTTAGGCATTATTGATAACCCCAAGATATTCCCATTAATTGTCCAATTAATGGGCCCACATATTCAACTGCACACCTCTGACCTGATTTGGAAAAGCCCTGACCCACGTGACAGCCCAGCGCATTATCGCAATCCCGGTTGGCATAGAGACATTGCGCGCGTCACCCGTGACTTAGAACACGACCGGATGCCACGCCTAGAAATCAAAGCTGCGTATTTTTTAAGTGACTGTAGTAAACCACAAAGCGGACAAACTCTCGTTGCAGCTGGCAGTCATCGCTGGCGTGAAAATTGGACACCGAGCGCAGCGCAGCCCGACCCCCCAACTGCGATTGAAGCCTCACTACAAGCTGGCGATGTCCTCCTATTTGAAAACCGTACTTGGCATGCAGGTGGTGCAAATAAAACAACGCAGACACGTAAAACACTCATGATCGGCTACAGTCATGATTGGATGCGCTGTGACGATTATGACACGCAAGCACCAGCATTACTAGAACGCTGTAACCCGCTGCAACGCTGTTTACTTGAACAAATAAATTGTAGCTTTGATGAACAAGAACGCTTTCGCCCCTGTATTCGAAAAAGCGTCATTGAACGCTGGGCTGAAGAACATCACATCCACGGACCCGTTTGTCATTAAATGTAATGCCTATTATTAAAGAGGAATTTCCGCATGAGCATCACTATAGACTGCCATAATAAAATCGCACTGGTCACGGGTGCATCTGGCGCTCTCGGCAAAAGTATGGCGCTGAGCTTAGCCAAAGCAGGTGCTGATGTCGCCCTGCATTACTTCTCACGTCCAGATTCACTGACTGAGCTTTCCGCTCAAATTAAAGCACTTGGTCGGCGTTGCTGCTTAGTCGGCGGCGATGTCGGCGACAAGGAAAGTGTCGCGGCAATAAAAACTGAAATAGAAAAACAATTAGGCACGGTTGATATTGTTGTGATGAATGCAGTCAGCCAAATACATCCATGGCGCACAGTTTTAGAAGAAACCGAAGAACGTTTTCTCAATCAAGTGCACAGTTGTAGCCTGCAAGCGCTCCATGTTGCGCAGGCCTTTGTCCCGCAGATGTGCGCAAACGGCTGGGGTCGTGTCATCGGCATCAGCACCGAATGCATCATGCAATTAGAGCCAACACAGTCTGCCTACGTCAGTGCAAAACGTGGCATGGACGGCGTCTTACGCATACTCGCCAACGAAGTTGCAGCCCAGGGCGTCACGGTAAATCAAGTTGCGCCTGGCTATATTAATAGCAATGGCTCAGACGACGGTGCCGAAGGCTACATTAAAAAACATTCACCCATGGGTCGCCGCGCCACCGATC
>CBDUFM010000011.1:0-13929 GCA_965366325.1 uncultured bacterium | reverse complement strand
GGATTCCGCACAACCGTTTATTTTGTGTCTATGGCCCAGCACAAGCAGGTAGCAGTGCCTGGGGTGACGGGCAAAGCATGACCCTGCGTGCTGGTCATTGTTATCATATGCCGCCCGGCTTGCCGCTGCATTTTGTGTTTAATGCCGGTCTACGGATGTTGGCCTTTCATTATGATTGCCGATTGCAATCACAAATAGATTTATGTGTCGCTATGCAGGATGTGAGCGAAGCGCACTGTGATGTGGCGACCATTCATGCGCTGGCTACCAAAATGCGCAAGCTCAATCAACGCTCGGACTTGGCGTTCCTTCAGGGCGCATTTATGCAACTGGCGGCACAGTTTATTCCAGGTGATATTGCGTCTTTAAGTGGACAGCATCGCATGCAGCAGCGTTATGAGGTGGTGAATGAAGAAATAGATATATCTGGGGCGGCAACTCGGATTGCACAAATCGCTGAAATAATGAATATGAGTGTGGATCAATTATCTAAGCGTTTCCGCAAAGATTTAGGCTTGCCACTCAAACATTATATTGATCAAGTGATTGCGCATCGCGCTTCTGGTCTCTTGCGCCACAGTGATAAGAAAGTTAAGGATATTGCAGAGGAATTGCATTTTCGAGATGAATTTACGTTTTCGCGCTTTGTTAAAAAACATTTACATATGAGCCCGCGTCGTTATCGCAGATTAGCCGAGATTGAACGTGTATAAAAAAAGCAGCGCCCGTAGGCGCTGCTGTTTAATGACTCCTTACCTGACAACGCGATGAATGTCGCTGTTGGCTGTTCTGTGCTGTGCTGTGTTGTGTTGTGCTGTGCTCTAGCTTATTCCATTTTACTGCCAGCGCTGATAGCAAACACTGCAGCAGCTCCAGCATTTCTTTTGCCAGCTTTGAGCTCTATGTGCTTAATGATTTTATCCGGGTGAGGATTCACCCATTTCATGACCCATACAGAAGCAGCAGCGCCGTTGCTTTGTTTGCCAACCCAGCCGAGATCGGCTTGTGGAAATGGCATGGGCTTGCTGGTATCCCATTGGCCAATCTGTTCTTCAAATAAGACTGGAGCTTCGGCTTTACTGCCGTCTTCGAATTGAATAAGGTAGGTCATGCACAGTGGTGTTTGCGGTAGTGCTCGTTTACGACGGATAGCATCTTTTACTTGTTGGCGCCAGCGTGCGATGTCTCGTCCAGCATGGAAGGTGTGGAGGAAGAACAGGGCGTCTGCCTTACGCTCGACAACAACGGGTTTGATGTTGGCTTTGGGATCTTTGCTGCCATCACCAGCAAGCATGTACAGCGAAGGCACAGGTGAGGTGCTAAAGTCACTGAGGAAGAAATTAATCCCTGCAAAAGTTTTGTCGCCAACAGGAATGCTTTCGATATCACCACTGCCAAACCAGGCTGGTTTGCCACGTTGGTGTGCATAAGCGTTAAAGGATGCGTCTGCGAATTTAATCGCCTCAACTTTATAGACATCGCGTTCTACTTCGGTTTTGCTACCCGAGAACACAGCGCCGAGGTTGCTGAGGGTGGTGCGTACAATCGCGGCTTTTTTGTTGCTGTTGTCTGGGTTTTGTTCTTGCTCAAGCACGTTTAGTTGATTAAGGAAAATGCCACCCTTGCCTTTTTTATAGGCCATTAACGCGCCGATATTTAACAGCGAGGTAACATTTTTTGTGTAGTTTTCACTGCGTTGCACTTGCAACCACAGGTTATCGATAACCACAATGTTCTTATCGCCACGTTCGGTCCACTCAGTGACCTCTAAGGTAATTGAGCTTGCTTTGCGGTTTCCTGGAATCGGAATGTCTTCGGTAATTGGATTTTCGCGCACAGGGATTTCAGCGCTGACCGGTGTTGGGTCGTCATCAAAATAAATGTTCATCTTGCTGATTGGGTGGTAGATTTTAGAGGGGCGTATTTTGAGTGAGCTAAGGGTTTCTTCTTTTGGTAATTTCAACGTGAATTTACGTTTATGACCTTGGTCCATAATAATAGTGTAGGTAAAGGCCCAGTTATCAGCAGAAGTGAAGCCATTGACCATGTTGCGCGGCCAGTGGTCAATGCCGGGTGTGTCGCTGTCCTTGCCCATTTCCATTGGTGATGGGAATGTGCAAAACGGTGCGATATCTTTATGATCAACAACCCAAGAAATAGCTTCTTGGTCTGGTGTCATTAAGGACATCCACGGATACATTTTCTTGCCAGTATCCATGACCACATCACGCAGGGTTAAACCAGCAGCAAATTTACTGGCTGGATAATCAAGCAGGACGCGTTCTTTTTCGAAGCGCCGAATGGCGTGCTGATGATCAACGAGCGTATTATAATCAGCTAAGCCTTCCGGCGTGAGGCCCCAGAGCACTAACCAGCCACCTTTTTCACAAAAGGCATCAACAGCGGCTTTATTACTGGCTAAGACGTTGAGATTGTTCGGTGTCGCATCAACGATGAGAATAGAATCGCCTGTGAGTGCAGCAGGAATGTCACTACTCGTACTGGATTGTAATTGTAAATCTTTGAGGAGGGCTGCGCGTTGGTCGCCAGCGTCCATGACCAAAATGCTGTCTTTGCGAACTGGTACATAATCAGCTGCATACTGTAAGAGATTATTAAATACGCTTTGTGCGATGGCTTCGTTTGCGAGTTTCTTATCCAGCGCAAATTGCGAGAGAATCAGTAGGCCATCATTAGGCTGGCTTTCGAATAAGGCACTAAAGCCGAGATTGTTGTCGCATTGGAATAAACTACGACCGCCCTTGCTGCCTTTTTTATATGCATTGCGATAGACCACATGATCATTGCCCCAGGTAAAGAAATCTGCCTGAACTAGGCCGCTGAAAATGGGGTGGGAAAGGTCTTCGCTGAAGCCAAAGCGTCCGTTGTAGGCGGTGACTTCTAAATCACCAGTAATGGCTTTATAGGATAGCGGGTATTGTTGATCGAGGACGATGACTTTTTTACCCTGTGAGGCGAGATCGAGCCAGTAGGCATCGGTGCTGCGATCCGCAGGAATCGCATTCGATCCAACCAACACTATTTTTACTGTTGCAGGAATTTCACCGTACGTAGTTACTGCTGTGTGGGCGATGCCACGTTGCTTGAGATAGGCCAGGCTCGTTCCTTGTGGATCGAATACCGCTAAGTCTGTTTTCTGTAGGCTAGGTTTGGGGCTGCTGAGTGGCGCTAATATGCGTACGGGTTTTGTTTCTGTATAAACTGTTTTTCCGTTGCGCTCTGCATGGAGGGTAAATGCGCCCTTGCTTAATGCGTTGACTGTTGGGCATTGAAAAGCGATGGTGAATGCTTCGGCTTCGCCCGGTGCAACGTTGTGGGTTTTCTTGCCACTGGCATGTTCTGTGCCATCGACGCTAAAGGTCCAACTGACTTCAATCGGATCACTGTGCTGCGTCGAATTAAATACTTTGCAGTCGCGGGTGATTTGCGCTGCTGAGCCCCAGGTCCAGTTCCATTGCTTACAAAAAACAGCCACTGGTGACCAGCTGTTCCAGTATTGGCGTTCAGCGTTACCGAGCCAGAAATGGAAGCTAGATACTTCAGCCCAACGATAACCTTCGCTCAGCATTTTAGCCCACAGACCACGCGCAGCCATGGTTTCGCCGGTGCCAATAAAACACTGGTCACCGCCAATAGTCGCAAAGCGTTCGGTACTATATCCATTCGCGAAATACACTTCGCCTTTCATGATCGGACGGTCGGGAACCATGCGCCACGCGCCGCGTTGCGGTCGATTTTTATCATAGAAATGGTCACGCTTATAGGCCATGTCGGGAAAATCGCGGAAGTCGCTATTCATGAATTCGGTATAATGCGCACCATTTACGGGTAGGCTTTCATCGCGTAATGCGTTGCCGCCATCAACCATGCCGGGGCGGGTTGGGTCGACAGCCATGACGTGTTCAACACCTTTAGTCAGGGCAGGTTCTACCTCACGGTATTGACCAAGATTATTGACGTTGATGTAGGCAATTTCATTTTCAACCGACCAGATGTAGATACAGGCATGGTTGCGCTCTTCTTTAACCCACGCGCTTAATTGATTATTCCAATTATTGAAGAAGTGTTCTTTTGCTTTGAGGGGACGGCGTCCGCGTTTATCAGGTTCCTTGCTCATGTCTTGTTCGCGCAAGCCGCCACCATAGTTGGCAACTTGCCCATCAAAGGTACCCGAGCTACGCACCAACATGCCCGTTTCGTCAAAATAATTTAAAACTTCGCGGCGCGTCATGCCACCCCAACCACCTGAACGCCAGTAGCGTAATTGATTAACATGGCTTTCTTGTGCCAGCTCCATTTGTTGTTGTGGTGTTGGCTTGGTATGGGTGTCGGCCCACATCGGCCATTTAATCCCATTTAATTTAAACATATGCGTGGACCAGTCCCACTCGCGAAAACCAAAGCGCGTTTTTTTGCTATCAACGATCTTACCATTAATAACGATGTCGCTTTGCACCCAATACAGGTAGGGGTCGTCTGGAAACCAGAGATGAGGGTTTTCCCAGCGCTCTTTGATGTGAAGCAGGCTTTGGGATCCGGCCGCAACGTTGTGTGTCTTGCTGCTAAAGCTCAGTACGCTGTCGCCACCTTGGCCCTTATTCCATGGAAAGACACTATTCTTGACCACAAGCTCTACGTTTTGCGAAGTAGGGTTATAGATGCTGACATCGAGGCTGAGTGTTTTTTGTTGTACTGATGTCTGTACAAAAACATCATTGCTGTACACCGCACCGCATACAACAAGACTAGCTGGTTCTAAAATACCACTGCGGACATCAGAGGCGATCGGGTAATCATGTTTAGCGGCTGTGCCTTGGTTGCGCATTAAGAAATCACGCGGCGTATTCCAATAACGGCGATTGCCCATGCCTGCGGTGCTGGCATCGCCTGTGGGATTGAGCGAATAATAGGCGTCTTTAACTGCGAGAATTAATTCATTTTTTTCGCCCGCTTTGATATGCTTGCTCAGGTCCATTTGCCAACCGGTGTGAAAAATGTCGGTGCTGCCGGCTAAGCTGCCATTGACGAAGACTGAGATCAGAAAGGTCGAGCGTTGGACATCGAGGAAAAACCCTTTGCCCGCAAGGCTTGCAGGAACATCAAGCGTAGCCTTTAAAAGGTAGCGATGGGTAAAATCTTGTTCGGGTAATTGTTGTTCGCGTCCACCCGGTGCGTTATAGGCAAACCAGCGCAATTCATCTAATGCAGGCAGCGTTGTCACAGGGCTACAACGTGTGGCTTCATCAATAGGGAATTCCGTTTCGCCCCAAGCGGCATACTGCCAGAGGCCATCGAGTTGCGTCCATGCACGTGCGTCAGGGCCAGCGGTATCATTAATTTTAAAGACGTGCTGCGCAGCACGTTTGTCTTTTTCGCTGTGGTGATCGGTGCCTGGTTGCCATTTGCCAGCTGGCTTAAAGCTGCCAGCAGTAATGCAGATAGCATCGAGTATGTGTAAAAGGCGCGAGGTCTTTTGTTTGTCTTTATGGGTCACGGTGTACAGGCTGTGTTTAAATTCAATACTGTGCTCACCAGCTTTGAGTTCTGCGCTGCCGAGCTTGAGCCAGGCTAATTCATTCCACGTTTGGATTGGTTGGACGTTAATAGTCGGTGTCTCGGAAGAGACCTCTTGCCAGGCCCCACCATCAAGGCGCCAACTAAAATTGGAACGCGCAAATTCATAACCAATGCGTGCCCAGATAGCCTGTGTGCCCGCCGTGTCGAGTTTGAAATTATAGCCAAAGATCAAGCCATCATCAGGCAGCTGTGTTTCGACTTGCTGAGGATTCATATTAACGTGGAGCACTTGCGCACCCGACATCATGGTGCTGTTGCCCCATGCTTCGACTGCGTAGCCAACGCCATGCTTATTAGCTTCGACGCCGTCCGCCGTTTTTAGTGCAGCAGGTTTACTGCTAAAATGCTCGCCTTCGATCCAGATATGATCGAGGGCATAGATTTGACAGCAGCAACTGAGTACAAGGAGGAAAGTGGGGAATCGTAGCATGGGGTGCTTCCTTGGGTGACGGTCATCATGAACAGCTGCTTACGCGGCACATCATGGCGGGCAGGAAGTCTATAGTGAGGCGGCCTATGTGTAGAGCAGCATTGCACATACATGTATGAGGCCCTGTGTAGATAACAGCTGTTACGTAATCACGTCACCAGCGTCCCTTTGCGGCGTTGTCTTACTATTGTGCATCGAAAAGGGAGTGCCGTATGTTGAAACATCTTATCGTCATTGTGATCTGCTGCGCCATGCAGTGTGGGTTCCTCGTGTCTGGCTGGGCTGTTGAAGAACTGCCGCAGCACATAGCTGCTGATAATGATAAGATTCATTTATTGGGGCGCTTTGATAAAGATTTTAAATGCGCATGGACTGGCAGTGGCTTCACAATCACGGTTAAAGGCGGTGACGTGAATGTTTTACTCCAAGATTTTGCCAATGGATCTAAGGATAAACGCATTGGGTATCGTAATAATTACTTTGCTGTGCAGATAGACGACCAAGAGCCTACTGTCATCATGTGTCAAAAGGGGGTCGAGCGTTATCCACTTTTGGAAAACAGTGATGGCAAGGAACATCGCATAACCCTCTTCCGTCGGACCGAGGCATTATTTGGGTTAGTGCAGTTTAAAGGTCTTGAATTGGCTGCCGCTGCAGAATTGTTAGCACCTGAGATTAAGGAAAAGAAATTCTTGGTGCTCGGTGATTCAATTACCTGTGGTTATGGTAACGAGGCACCCGGTCACAAATTTAATTTTACGCCGCACGAGGAAAATGGTTTCATGACCTACGCTGCGATTGCAGCACGGAATCTCAATGCTGAGTACCACTGCGTAGCATGGTCAGGTCAGGGCCTGTATCGAGACCGTGGCGGAAAAACGGAAAACCAAATGCCGGATCGTTTATTGATGACCATACCGCAAAGCAACGAAAAAGATTACGATCTCAAACGCTATATTCCCGATTACTTTGTGGTTAATCTTGGCACCAATGATACGGCCAAGGGTATTCCTCCAGAGGCAGAATATGTTGCCTGTGCAGAAAAATTAGTCGCCACCATTTTAGCCGTAGCACCCAAATGTCAGATTTACTTTTGCATGGGCCCGATGATCGGCGGCAAAAATAAGGCGGCGATTAAATCCTATTACGAAACAGTCGCGGCAAAAAATGACAGCGTTTTTGTGGTGGATTTGCCCAATGCAAAATCGGTGGATGAAGCCGGCGCGCACTGGCATCCAAAGGTCGTTGCACATCAACGCTGTGGCGATGCACTGAGTGAAGCGATTAAGGCGCAGAATAAGTAAGCCTGCATTGAATGAGTCTCTCCTGAGCTATGCTTTGTGCACACGATTGAGAGCCTCAGACAATGGATAATCCTTATGCTGCCCCAGATGAAGATGAGCGCCTGGCGGATAGATTCGAGAGCGTAGGCGAAAACAATTTTGTGCTTGCTTCACGTTGGCGGCGGCTGTTTGCGATTATTGTAGAATATCTGTTTTTTTGCTTTTGTCTTATTGTCCCAATCGTTTTGATCTCCTTATCGCAAACGATAGATATAGCTGAGAATGGTGAATTCGATAGTGAGAGTATGCTAGCGGTAGGCATCGTGATGTCTGTCGGCGTTCTATTTTATGCACTCATCAACTGTTTCTTGATTTATCACCGTGGGCAAGGTGTTGGTAAACTCGCGCTCGGTATTCGTGTGGTGACACGAGACTTTAGACGCCTGTCGGCACTGCGTTATATTTTTGTGCGGAGTTTGCCGGTGGCTATCTTGGCGCAAATACCATTGGGGAATCTGTTGGTGATTATTGAAGTGCTATTTATTTTCCGCGCCGAAAAAAATTGCATTCACGACGATTTGGCCGGTTCACGGGTAGTAAACTATCGACCCATTATAAAGTCGCGTGTGCTTGCTGATGAAGATGAAGACAATGTATACGCGTAGCACAGGGCACTAATGCGTTGAAACAATTTTCCGTCCTGGACTTAGGCGAATAGGTTCTGGGTCAACGAGTTTACGTTGTTGCTCCGTTAATTGTCCGAGTAATTCAGGTGTGGGCACGTAGGGGTAGCGTTGACGTATCCAATGTGGGCAATAGCGGTAGACCATAAAACGCCGTTCGCCGGGATTAACGCGCGCAGCCGAACCATGGCATAAGGCATCGGTGAAAAATATGGCCTGCCCAGCCTTGAGGTGCACTTCTGTTGATCCTAGGACATCATTGGCAGGGACTTCGTTGCGGTAAGATTCGTGTTCGCTGCTGGCTAAGTGTGGATGTACGATGGTAGATTTATGACTACTTGGAATTACTACGGTAGCGCCATCACCGGGGCCACAGTCATTCAGGGCCATGAGGACATTTATTTGTCCAACGTCCCAGGTATTGGTGTTGGCATGTTTGAATTTCATGACCGGTCCGCAGACATGACCGCCCGAATGGAGTCCGATATAATTTGAGGGCCCGCGGCGATTGAGCCAAGCCTCTTGGAGGCAGACCGCATTAAAATTATTCACCATAAATTGTTGCACTAACGGGAACCAACTTGGCGAATCAATTAATTCACGAAAAACCTCAGCGCCCTCAATAATGTTTTGGTAGAGGGTGCCTTCCGAGCCACTATAGGACTGGGTATGGACATTGCCGATCCATTCACCGTCCGCGACATCAGGTTGTGCGTCGATCCAGCTATTGATGCTGTTCAATTGACTGCTGGTGAGGGCATCATCAAGAATGACAAATCCATTCAGATCGAACATGTATTCGAATTCTGCGTCGCTGAGGGTGCTGGTTGCTGTCGTCATCTGCTGCTCCGTGGATCTTAGGAGCAGCCTATTATATGAAGTAAAATAGGGAAATCTTCAGCCCTCTTGTTGAATTCTTATCATATTTTGTCTTAATGACTGTTCAGCAATGACTGTTGTGCTACACTGAGAGGGGCAACAAGGCCTTGTAAGTCAGCGGTGAAAAGAACGATGGGGCTATGACTGAAGCAATTGACCCAACGGCTGTACGCGAACGACTCGACAAACCGGAATGGCTGCAGCCACCATGGCATGATCAGCATCAGATCCATGTTGCTGCCTGTGCCTCCGCTCTGTCTGAGAAGCGGGAGCTCGAGTATCTGTTTATTGGTGACTCGATAACCTATGGCTGGCAGTATGCCGGCGAAAAACCTTGGCAGGAACATTTTGCAGCAGATGGATTAAATCTTGCCATTGGTGGTGATAGCACTGGGCATCTCTTATGGCGGCTGAGCAATAATCCTCATTTAGAACATATGAAACCCAAGCATGTCGTCTGTTTAATTGGGACCAATAATATTGGTAATGATGGTCAGGACGAAAATGATGTATTGGCTGGTGTTCAAGCTGTGGTGCAATTGGTCAAAGAAAAATTACCAGATGCACAGCTACATGTGCTTGCGGTATTTCCACGTGGACGTCATCCAGATCACCCGATGCGCGTGACTGTTAATAAAGCAAACCCCTTGCTGAAGCAGATGGCGGCAGAAGAGCAGGTCTTTTTCCATGATTGCAATGCCGTATTTTTGGATGCCGATCATATTATTCCTGAAACATGCATGCCTGATGAATTACATCTCAGCCCAGCAGGCTATGCCCTACTTGCACCAGCATTACTAAAAGCCGTTCACGGGTAATCGATGGACCCTGCGCCCTCCATGCACAAGCAGGGTAGCCATTTTTTTGTGCGTCTCATGACGTGGTTTTGCGGAATCGCTGTCATCGTTGCGGCCTTGCTGTATTATGTGGCGATGTCATTTTTTCCTGCTTATGTTGTTGAATATAGCCCGTGGCCTAGGCTGGCATTACATGCGGCGGCTTTTGGCGCGGGCGATGCATTATTGTTTGCCGAAGCCTGTTATCATTACGAGGAAGATATGACGCCTAACTTGTTGGCGTATCTTGATCACGATAATGTCGAAATTCGTTCTCATGCGTATGAGTACGTTTCTGAATCTGATTGCGAAAACAGCACTTATTTGAGAGAATTTGTAAAACGTATTCGGGGGCCCAATGCGGTATATGATTTTAACGCTATGTGTCAGAAATGGCCTTATGTAGCCGCTGATTTATTGACGATATATAAAACATTTGATGCACGGCAGCATCAATATTTATTGAATTATAATGTAATTGACGGAGGCTCTACTCAGCATGCGCATTGGAGTTTATGGATCGTCCGTATTGAGAATGAACTTGGTGGTATAATTATTTCTGATGAAGCACATATTGTTATGGATATTATCCTACCCAACATTGAAAAAATTGGAGACGAGAGTGATTCGCTGATTTGGTCCCTTGTTTCTTATGTTGCTAGCTTTACCGAGAACAGTAGCGCAGAGTTTGCATTTACCGACGAACAACGCAGTTTGCTGATGAGCTATTTGCGGCGCTATCCGACATCAAGGGGTATTTGTGCATTGGCTCTGTTGGCTGATCCCCATGCGGCAATGCAGATCATTGCTGAGGATCCAAGCATTGTTTGTCTTGATGCCTTTTCGGATATAAATTACCAGGCGAAAAATTTCTATTCACCAGCTGTTAAAAGATCGTTAGTTATAATGTGTAACGAGGTGATGCGAAATAATGCTGATAATGAAATTTTGCTCAAGGTTTTGATAAATGCTATGCGTGGAGCACGACTTGACAAAGAATTCTTTGAATCCTTGGATCGTGAGTTGTTGTATGGCACTGGTATGCGTGTAAATGGGGATGCAGCTGCTTTTATTATAGGATTGATGGTGGAGCACGACAGGTCGGCGTGGGTGAAGTTGATTGCAGATCACCATGATGATGATGTTGTTATCCAAGAATTGCGGTACTATTTTAATGAACTAGATGACGCGGCTGACAGAAAAGATTTAGCAGAGGAGGTGCTTCCTGTGCTAAGAAGGAAATTACAGGGGGTTTTATATAGGCGAAATGCGATTTCGAGCGCTGTTGCAGGATTTAGGGTCCTTTGTGAATTGGATTTGTATGAGCTAAACGACGAAGACTACCTGACTTTGATTGACTTATGTAAGGTGCGAGCCCATGATTCCAAGCTTTGTAAGAGCGCAAAGATAATCTTTCAAAAATCCAAGTCTTATCATTCGCGCATTGCTGCTTATATAGAAAAGCACCTAACGGCGGAGAGTGAGTGGACCTTTCGGATCTTTGCGAACGAAATGCTGAAGATTATAGAGGAAGAATGAGCTTAGGTATGAATCAGTTACAAGACGTCACCCTCCATTTTGAATTCCCTAAATTGAGACCCAGTCTCGACATGCTGATTCATGAAAAGGATGGCCCTGTTTCCGCAGCGGTTTATGTACCCAAGGATTTTAGCCCGAAGAAAAAAATGCCGGCCTGTATTTTTCTCAATGGCTTTACTGGCGGTCCCGCTACGTCGGCGCAATCGGCGCGACAGATTGTTGGCGATAAGGGCTGCATCGCGATTAATCTACCATTGTTTAAAGTAAAAGTGGCGCGTCTGAAGAAAGATAATTCAAATTACTGGAGCCGCGCGTTTATTGAGGATAAAGATTATCCAGCAATGTGGTCAGCGTATAAGGTGATCTTGAAGCGGATTTATACAGCGCTGCCAAATATAGACGTCTCGCGAACAGCGATGGGTGGTTTTTCAAACGGTGCGCATACTTGTGCGGTGCTGCTGAATAATCCACGCTGCCGGATTTATGATTACGTGTCGCATTTCTTTTTTATTGAGGGTGGCTGCCATTTTCGCCGCTCCAAGGCCCTGAGCAAACGTTCGCTGCTGATTTATCAAGGTGCCGACTGGAAGAAACCTTGGCTGGCCCAGGCCATGGAGGCGGCTCAGGCAAGTCCACATGCACACGTTACCTGTGATTTCATGCAGGGGGCGGAGCACGCCTTTCCCGATGTCTATAAGCATAAGCTGAAGCGCTGGCTGAAGGCTCTGCCTGCTTACCGTTGAATGGTAATACCTCTCGGGTTTGCATGTAAGTTGTAATATAAAAAACATTTACGCAGTATAGCGATGTGGTGACAAAGTTCACAAAAGAATTGTAAACATGTGTAAACTATTTTCTTTACATAAGTGATCGTGCGCTATCATACTGGGGTCTTTTGCTTTGATTTAACAGTCATTAAGGGAAACCGGGTTATGCGCATTGTCCTTCTCGCTATTGCTGTCTTACACCTGCAAGGTTGTTTTCTCACCGTCGCATTATGGACCAGGCCTACGGTTGATGTTCCGCATCAGGAACAGAGCAGCATGGATCTCTATCAAAAACCGCAGGCTGATTCGCGAACCTATTTAAGCTTCAAAGGTATGGTTTCAGAAGAAGGAGAACATACTGCAGAGTTTTTAGCGCCGGCGACCCACGCAAAGAGGCTGAAAAATAAAAAGACCAAGCTGGAAAAACAGCGAATGAAAGCAGAGGGCGCGCAGGGGGACCTGATTACGGATACGACAGTTTCTGAAGCTGTTTCTGAGACATCGTCTGAAAAAACAACTGACAGTATTGAACGCTATCCAAGCATGAGCCGTTATCTGAAAAATACGTATTGGGAAATAGTTTGTAAGCGGCCTACAACACAGCAGCAAGTTTTTGTGCATAATGCACAGACATTCGTAACAGGCTTGGAGGTCAGTAGTGTAAACGACCAGCAACAAGGGAAATATATACTGTTCAATGTGAGTGGGCAGACGCCGTACCCTGAATTAATCCAACGCTATCTTATTAGTGAGCAGCATGATCGGCTCGTTGCCTATGAATCAACTTTAAGTCCACAGGAATATCAGGCGTATGTAAGTGATCAGCATATTGAAAAACTTATTAGTCATGCCTTTAATCAGCCAGCGGTTAAAATTGATGATTTCCGTCTATTAACGTGGGCCAGTGATATCTCGATCAAGCGACTTAATGATGGAAAAAAGTGGAACCGCATGCATAGGGAGACGTATTCTCAATCACGTGCTCATTTATTGCTTTGCGATCAGCACTATGTTTATCATATAGCGGCGCCAGTGAGCCAGGCATCACGCTACATGGATTTGAATTTTGAGTCCACTGGTCTGCAATGGCTTGCTCATGATGTAAAGTGGCCAATCGATATTCGGCGTAAGAATGCAGATTCTGTGAGCAATCATGATCTGTCCTTGGGAACGGCTCGTTTGGAGCATCAGTGGATCGAGAGGCGTGTTACTAGCTCACCTGGCTCTGATGCGGCGCGGGTTATGTTAACGCCACTCGCTTTGATCGGCGACATGGTCTTGCTAATCGGTTGTGCGATAATGCATTCTGATAATTGTTGGCATTAAGGTTTGCGGACTCGGATATTCTGTGGCCTTGCCTAGATTGGCTTACGCGGGATGACGCTATGACGGGATGGACACTTACTAGGTAACCTATCAGCCGTCGCTGTGTAAGTCTCGTATGAGCTTAAACCGAAGACAATTCCTCCAGACTTCAGCACTTGGCTTGGGCAGCATGTTGCTACCGCAGATGGGCTTTGCTGATGAGCCGCGTTTGCCGAGCTATAAGGGTCCGAACGTTATTATCGTGCGCTTTGGTGGTGGGGTGCGGCGACAGGAATGCATTGCTGATCCGCGTAAAACCTATTGTCCGTATTTTTTACAAAAGTTGGTACCGCAGGGTGTGTTTTTCCCGCAGATGGAAATGTCCTATGACGCAGGTGTCGAAACCAGCCACGGTCAGGGAACTCTGTATTTATTGACCGGTAAATATGATGCATTTAAAGATGTAGAGGGTAAACCCTTTGGCAGTCGCTTTGAGGCACAGGTGCCGACTGTCTATGAGTATCTACGCAGCGCCTATAATATCCCGACGCATCAGACTTTGATAATAAATCATGAAGATCGTCGTGATGAAGAATTTTTTACCTTTTC
>CBDUFM010000010.1:0-14037 GCA_965366325.1 uncultured bacterium | reverse complement strand
AAGGCGTTTCACTGTCCCCACTGTGACAAAAAGTATCCAGTGCTACCAACCCTAGTTGGTAGAAAAGTGCGCTGTACGGCCTGTAAAAATGTCTTTCAATTACAATATGATGGTGTGGCCCTTAAGGTTGATGTAGGCGCTGGCAGTACCGTGCATACGCAGCAGTCAGCAAATGCAGCACTGGAATCTAAGCATACAGGGGCAACGGAAGCCCAATCATCGTCTACGCAAAACCTATCAGGTATGCGTCAGGCGGTCGGTGCTGGTCGTCAGCAAACGAAAGCGATTAGACGGAAAACCGAACGCATTAAACGCATTCGATCCTCATTACAGGGTGCAGCGGAAGAAGCATTGTCGAATGTACAAGAGGACGCTTCGCCAGCAGCTACAACAGCGGCCGCTACAACGCGGAAAAAAAGCGTCGAGATAGTGCTGTCGGGATCTCGTCCTCAGACGGCAGTGCGCTTATGGCCCTTGTTCCTGGTTGCTGCCCTCAGTGCGCTGGTGCTGTTTTGGTTTTTAAATCTGGAGCCCGCTCCAGAAATACGTGCCTTACAGGATTACGCAGCCCCGCTATCGGTAGCAGAGGCGCAGTATCCTGGGCGCATGGATCGCTATCGCTCGCGGATGTGGATTTATTCACGTGATGGTCAGAGCTTGCCACCGGTATTATTGAATGTGGACGAAGCATCTATTCATTTTGTGACGCACATTGATTGGCTCATGTTGAGCTCGGTGTGTGTGGCATTATTGGATGGCATGCAGTTGAATCGTAAATTTGGTATATGGCATAAGCCGCTGCCACCTGGATTAGGTACTGAGGCACAGAGTTTGGAACAATTATGGCAGGCGCATCTCTTGAAAGGAAGCGTTGCGGGTTTTTATAAAGAACTACTCGCCTTGAAGATTCCACATTTGCACGCTATGGAATTGCCGCGTTTATTGGCCGAGAAGGGCCTGACAAAAGAAGAAGTCTACATCGCGAGTCTTTTTCTTGCTGGGACCGCTGATGCCTTCGGTCAGGCTTGCACCGGTCTTGGCTTAGATAATGCCGCGGTGCCAACACGGATGCAGGTATTTGAATTTAATGGGCCCGCTAGTCATGTACTTATTGATGCTCACGGTCATTATAGCTACGCTCGCGGTGACGCTTTTTGTGGTCTGGTGCTAGGCTGTGAAGGACTTGGGTCCGAGGATGGATTAGACCAGTCGCAGCAGTGGCGTGTTTTTGATTTGCGTCTTGGTGAGTCGATGTCTGTATTTTATACGCAGAAACACAATCCGTTGATACAGTTAGCAGCGATTGCCCATGAGCAGCTGGGGAATGAATTGGCGCAGGCTGTACAAGCAGCCAAATGAGCAGGCCTGTCTAGCCTAGTGCGAACCTAACTCGCACAGCGCCGCGATGAGAGCATCTGATACTTGATGACTGGTGCTTGCGATGTGGCCCGTCCTGCAAAAGATATGGCTCAGAAACGTATGAACGAATCCGCAGATAAAAATAAGCAGGCGAAACAGCG
Source organism: uncultured bacterium (assembly GCA_965366325.1). Lineage (GTDB taxonomy): Bacteria > Planctomycetota > UBA11346 > UBA11346 > UBA11346 > JANQLF01. The sequence continues at coordinate 12,517 of CBDUFM010000010.1, read as the reverse complement.
CTTAGACAAGACTAGAGCGGATGAGGATCTGACTGCAGAGGGATTGCGTAAACGCATTCAGCAGTCAGTAACCATTGACGAATTGGACGATAAATCTGAAATTGCTGATCACGTATCACGTGACAAGGCTGCGCAAACAACAGATGTAGATGACACCAAGCAGCGATCCCAACTGGAAACAAGCAGTGACTTATTATTAGATACGCCACACCTAAGCTGCAAGGCGCCGAGCATACTGCCCAGTGAGCTGGGGCAGGAAAAGCGCTACCAAATGCAGCATTTATTGGGAAAGGGCGGCATGGGGAAAGTCTATTCTTTTCGTGATGCTAATCTTCGTCGTGATGTAGCAATTAAATCAATGAAGAATCATGATAGTAGCAATCAGCGCGTGATTGCTTCCTTTGTTAATGAGGCGCGGATTACGGCATCATTGGAACATTCCGGTGTGTTGCCAGTTCATGATTTAGATTTTACCGAATCTGGTGAAGTCTATTATACCATGCGCCAAGTGCAGGGCGTTTCTGTGGGTGAAGCGATTGAATCAGCTGCTGCGGGCACTGTGTCGGAACAGATCGCCACGATTAATGATCGAATAAATATAATGCTGAAGGTCTGTGATACCTTGGAGCTTGCACATCAGCGCTCAATTTTACATCGTGATATAAAGCCAGATAATATTATGCTCGGTGCTTATGGCGAGGTTTATGTCGTTGATTGGGGAACAGCACTTTCTCTTGATGAAGAGTCTTCTTCACGAGGGAATCGTGTCGGCACACCTTTGTATATGTCACCAGAGCAGGCGCGTCGTGAGGCGCCAGGCATAGTCAACGAAGTGTATTCAATTGGTGCGACCTTATTTCATCTTTTATTTTTACGCTTTCCTTTATTTGCCGAAAGTATGGACTATTTTTGGGAGCGTAAAAAGATTGGCGAAATAGATGAACCGAGCCAAGAAGAGCGCGCTGCAATTTCAGACTCGTTATTAGCGATTGTAAAAAAGGCGCTGGCGCCAGATCCTGCCGATCGCTATCAGTCGGCTGCTGCTCTAGCTAAGGACCTGCGTTTATATCAGGCTGGCTTGGCAGTGAGCGCATTTAACGATAGTGCTGTGGCGTTTATGATGCGCTGGTATCGCCGAAATAAAAAGGCGGTGCTCAGTGCATTGATTATCGCCGTGCCATTATTGATTATTTTAGGCTTTGGTTTTGCTGCATTGCAGAGCATGCAGGCGGAACGCATGCGACATTGGGACTTATTGTTTGAGGATGATTTCCAGCGGGATCAGGTGGGTAATAATTGGGAGATGGTCTCAGGGCGTGCGGATATCATAGATGATAATCTCGTTATATCAGGAACCTCCAGCGTCTATGCGCGTTTATTAATTCCGCATAACCCGGTGGTTCGCTTAGAGTACGAGGCCATGATTCCAGTGGGTACCAACACATGCGATATGTCGGCTTATATGTTTACAACGCCTGGAAAATATGATTCGTACAATGAGCCCTTGGGCTATTTGTTTGGCTTTGGTATTTCAAATAATAGTTTGTCTGTGTTGCGGCGCAGTGGGTCGATGATGAGTTCGACGCAGTCAAAATTAATTACCCCGGGCAAGTGGCATCGCGTGGTTTGCGAAAAAGATGTGTCATCGGTGCGTCTGTTGGTTGATGATGAGGTGGTGTTCTCAGTTAAGGATCATTATCCACCGCGATTTGATGAGGAAATGTACGCAGTATTATATACGTATAAAAGTACGATGCATATTCGTAGGGTGAAGTTATATGGTAAGACCATTGCTGAGCGTGCGCGTACAATTGATATTGCAGATGAACTCTTTTGGTCAGGTGAATATGCCGTTGGCGCACGTTTATATGGCATGGTGTGGAATAGTCATCGTTATACCGAGCTTGGGGCTTCGGCCTTATTTGGTTCTTCGTTGTGTTTGATCGAACAGGGTAAGCGCGAAGAGGCAATCGAGCAATTGCAATTGTTGTCTACTGAAAAAGGTGCTGATGGATTACGGCTCTCGGCAAAATTAAAAATTGCAGAGTTATATTTTCTTGAGCATAAATTTGCGGAGGGCTTATCTTGTGCCCAGCAGGCGATGCAGGGTCTGCATGCTATTCAAAATTATCCAGAAATTGTCACCTTTTTTGATCAAGCGCTGTCAAACTTGCGTCAAGCAAACCCTGATGATGAGCAGGCGTTTATGTCCGTGTTTGATGACTACTGCGAGTGGTGGTTAGATATCTATCCCGCACATGCGACCATCGCCAACGGACGTTTTTGGGGCTTTTGGTCGGAACAGCATCGTGCTCGTCTGGGTGATTGGGACGCGTATAAGCGCATCATTAAACGTGGTCTACAAACTTTGGGTGAGCATGGACGCAAGTCGTATTTTGAGAAACAACTATTTATGGCTGAATGGCGAGGTGTATGGAATGCGGAGCGTTTGCAGGCGGCACTGGCCAGCGGTCAGCAAAGTATTTATTGGGACGACTTATTTGCGATGCAGCAATTTGAACAGCTGCATAAGGCATTGGAGCCGGTCTTGCAATCTTCGACGCATGCTGTTGGCGATAAACATTACGCGCAGCATTTACAGAGAAGCGCCTATGAGGTAGAGGGGCGCTACGACGAATTACAGCGCTTGTGGGGTGATGACCAAGAAACCATGCATGGACAAAATAGTTTAGCAGTGTGTTTGTTGGTATTGAATCAGGGGCAGGCAGTATTGGACCTCTTGCAGCCACGTTGGGAAGAGATTGAAGTGGCGGTGGATGGAAAGATAGATTTTGATAATAAGTGGCGGAATTGTTTTATTGCTTATGCACTATTAAATGACCAGTCAGCGCTTGAGCGCTTCAGGCAAGCCTATGTGCAGGCGAAGGCGCAAGGCCATATTGTAAAAGGCTCGCAGTGGCAGTATGCGTGTTTAGAGAGTGTCGAGTCGGCAGAAGCGATTGTCACTATGGTCCAATCGAAGTGGTCAGATCGTTCACAGAACTCTGGCCTGTTTATGGCGGCAGAGTCGCAACGCCTCTTTGGTAATCATGAACGCGCGCGTACATTATATCGTGCGACGATGAAGCCACCCTATTCCTTTTGGGATGTGATTGCTGAACGTCGTCTGGCTACGCTGGAAGCAGCATCAACGGATGAATAAGTTCTACATTACTCGGTAGCAAGTCCTAAGGCTTTGCGCATTTCTAATAAAACAACATCTCTATAGGCTTGTTCCATGGTGATGCCGGCATTTTCATTGCGCCCAAGGAAAAATATGTCTGGCTTCTCTTCAAACATCTTATCGGTGATGGTGAATAAATCGATTACGGTTAGACCATGTTTTTCTGCAGCGCTAACAGTAAGATCGCGTACGAGTTTGCTTTTTTTGTAGGTTGCGCCATCGCGATTAATTTGTTTGCTCTTGTCTTCCGCAGGTACGGGTGGGGTTAGCACAAAGACATCGCAATTGCTGAGTCCCGTTAACACCTTCATTAATTTCTCACAACCTACTGGAAATGCCTTGAGATTCATGCTTGGGCTGGTTGCACAATTAAAGCCGGTTTGGATAAAAGCGACAGTCGGTTTTTGGTTGGTTATTTCTGTTTCAGGTGCATCGCCACGCCACAGGCGCGGGTCAAGACGTACGGTCTTGGCTTTTATGCTGCCCTTGGCGAGTTGAGGGAATTGCGTTTTGGCCTCGTCACCAAGCTTTTCGATCGCGGTTTTTAAATCGTAGTCGAAATTCATAAATGCGACGATGTATTCAGTGTCGGTCAGTTTGCGACCAATGCCGGATTTATTGACACCAAAGCTGCGTTGCAGTGTTGGGGCTAGTAGGACGACACCCTCCTTGGACCACTGATAACCATCCTTAGTAAGGTAGGGGCGATCCTTTTTGTATTTTCCAATACCGCGCATTTCTTCAACGGATTTGAGGCTTTGTGCACGGATATCGCAGCATGCTATATCGAGTTGAGTGCAGAGTGCACGAATGCCATCAGCGAGTTGGTTTAGTGCTTGGTTTATGTCAGGGTGCTGTGATGACGATTCTCCAAATAATCCCGGTGTACAGAGGCTGACACGCATGCCGGAAGCCTGACACGTTTTTACAGTGGTTTCTAATTTGAGTAAGAGTTCCGTAATACTGCAATCGGGTATTATGGTTTCAGACTTGGTGTCGACGAGATCATAAAGCCCTGCTGAAATAATGACCAGCGTTGGCTCGCGTTTTAGTACGTCATTTTCAATCTCATTGGCTAGGTCGCTAATCCGTAGACCTTTTTCTTTTTTACTGCTAATGCTGATTTTTCGTTTCTTAAGTTCCTCGCCGAGGCTCTTTTTTGCTTCTTTGACTAGCGCATCGAGGATGCCGTCACTGTAGATGAGCACGGAGCTTTTATCATCCAGGGCTTCGGCACTCATTAAGTTGCTGAGTCCACTTGGGCCTAGGGAGAGGGCGAGTAGGAGGAGGTAGGGGAGCGTGTGGATTAGGCGCATAGAATAATTCCTTTACGATAAAATCGAAACGGATGCTGTGGACTCTGTGGACAATAGCCCAAACGGGCTTGTTACAAGTATTTTTCATGGGCATTCGGCATTAATTTTGGATGAGAAGCAATTGTACAGCATTAACGTGGCTTGTAGCTCCTTTAGTCATCCTATTAACCGTTGCGTACATTGAAGAGTTTGCAAAAGATTGTCAGATCTTGGACTTAGCGACATGGGCTGTGGGTGGAGCGTCTTGCTGCGTCTAGCTACTGGCAGTGTGTTGTTTGGCAGAAGCGCGGTCTCGGTAGCTGCGGTGCCCCTATTAATGAATGTATGAGTTTTCCTGTGTAGATAACTGCAGGTCTGGCCTTGTACTTGCTTGAACATGGGCAAATTGTCTGCGTTCAAGGAGAATAGGTATGGGAACTTCACTTCCATCAGGATCGAAATTATTATTTACCGGTGACAGTATAACCGATTGTGGTCGACGCAGCCCAGAGGGGCGTCCCTATGGGCATGGCTATGTGCGTATGTTTGCAGATATGCTGGCCGTGCGCGATAGCGATAAACGCTTTACTATAACCAATACTGGTATTGGCGGACATACAGTTGAAAACTGTCTTGATCGTTGGGTTGACGATGTGATCGCATATGAACCGGATTTTATTTCATTTAAAATAGGCATTAATGATTGTAATCGATATTTGTCAGATTCGGTAAATAACAGTCGGCAGAGTCCAGAACAGTATGCGCAGGATTATCGCCAAGTGCTTGAGGAAACCAAGCAGCGTTTACCGAATGCAAAGATGTTATTAATTACACCATTTTATGCCGCTCAGCCAGCGGTTGCAGGTAGCTATCGCGAGCGCGTGGCTCAAGCATTGCCAGCTTACATACAAACTGTTCGCGACTTAAGTAAAGAATTTTCTTGCGCCTTGTTGGAGACGCAGCCGTTGTTCGATAAAGTGATGCCAGGACAGGCTGCGGATCGCTTTTTTGACTCTGAGCCAGTGCACCCCAATTCCGCAGGCCATTTACTGATTGCCGAAGCGGTTTACCAGACCTTGTCTGCTTGAGGTGCGCAGAGCTGTTTGCTTACTGGAGCCTGCGCTGACGCGCAGGCTTTTTTATGTCTGCTTTTCTTTCTGGGGAAATGGCGTAATCTTAGCGCATGGACATGGATCCTCGTAAAATTGTAGTTTTTTCCGGCGCTGGTGTGAGTGCAGAGAGCGGCTTGCAAACCTTTCGTGATGCTGATGAGGGGCTGTGGAATAATTATGCTATCGAAGATGTGGCGACCGCTGCTGCTTGGCAGCGAAACCCAGGCTTGGTATTGGAATTTTACAATCAACGTCGCAATGATGTAGAGATTGCACAGCCCAACGCAGCGCATCTCGCCATTGCAGCCTTAGAACAGAAATATGATGTGCATGTGATTACACAAAATGTAGATGACCTCCATGAGCGAGCTGGTTCGCGTCAGATCATTCATTTACATGGCGAAATTACCAAGGCACGCGGTACTAATGAATCTGCTTTGGTCTCTGAAATTGGTTATGCGCCCATTAACCTAGGTGATCAGTGTGCCCATGGTAGCCAATTGCGACCTGATATTGTTTGGTTCGGCGAAGAAATAAAGCACTATGAAGAGGCTAAACAGTATTTTCCTACGGCGTCAAAAGTGTTGGTTGTTGGCACATCCTTAAGTGTGTATCCGGCATCTGGCCTCCTTAAAAAGTCGCGCTTTCATGCCGAACGAATTGTTGTTGGATTTGAATTGCATAAAAGGCCATTTGGTTTTGAATTTATTAAACAGTCAGCCTGCAATGCTGTTCCACGTATTGTGGAGTCGTGGCTGAAACAAGCACAGTGAGTAGCGTATGAGTTTTTTCAAATATATGTTTGATAGTGAGTGGAGTCAGCGCGCAGATATCGAGCGCCTAAAAAATAGGGATGAGCAGCGTAGTCGCCAAGTCGCACGTAGGAATATGCGCGCACAGCAAAAGGCACGTGAAACGGAGGCGCGCATTGAAGAGCTGGAAACGCAGGTTGCTGAGCTTGAAGATCAACGCGGCGAAATGGCGCTGTATCTCAAGGCGCTCTTGGCTGTGTTGCTAGAAAAAAAGGCGGTTAGCCCTGAAGAAATCCATACGATGATGCACAAAATTGATGTCGCCGACGGTGAATATGACGGCAAGACGCAGATGTGAAAAATGGCGTGCATATAAAATATGCACGCCATGGTTAATGGGTTTCTCGTTTTATTGAATTGTTATTGCAGACCCCATGCGGCGCGTAAGGCAGTGTTCCTGTGCTTAATGGCGCTAGTCCTGCTGCGTGTGTTGGCTGCGGTAGCTGCCTGGCGTGCAGTGATGGATCTGTTTAAAGCAACGGATTAAATAGGTCGCGTCACCGAGGCCGCATTCTTTAGCAATCTGTCCTAGGTTCAGCTTACTGTCTTTTAGGTACTGGCATGCGCGTTGAATGCGTAAGTGGCGCAGGTAACTGCTGAATCCGTAATGACTAAAACGTTTAAACAGTCGCGATAGGTGATTGGGGTGAACGTCAATTAATTTGGCAATCTGACGACGGTCAATCTCCTGCATGTAATGCTCGTTTAAGTGATCTTGGATTTTGAGCCAAGCACGTTCCGCGCTACTGACCTGTACGGCTTGTGATTGTTGTAATAACTGACGTAATTCAATGAGTCCAAGCGAGAATAGGCTTTTAATGTGCAATGCTGCATACGGTGTATCGCTTGCCTTGAGTTGATATACTTGGCTGAGCCACGTGGAGATGGGCAGCTGCATGTGAAATACAAAACGCCCATTTGTGCTGTGGTCAGTTAGGGAAATTTGGTCCGCGCGTATTTCGATTTTTCTAAAATGCGTTTGCGCTCCATGATGACGTACCAGCCAGCTCTGTGCGGGCGACCAGGCAGCAAGAGTATTTGATTCACGTTTGGCTTGACGCGCATGCAGGCCGTGCAGTAACCACTGCTTGCTGACTGCCCAGTTGAGGGTGAGTGCGGGGTTAAAGTTAAGTCGTTTGGTATGGCTTGGAGGCTTAGTCCAGCCAAAATTTGTTATCTGCATCGTATCCCATTTGTTCAGGAGCAGGTCGAGTCCCTGACACCAATCTGCTGCAGAGTGGAGAGTGGGTGGAGTGGTAGGCATGTTACGTTTATCCTATCTATGTGCTAAAAATCCAGTATATTTTGCAAATATAGATGTAATATAGTTATAAATATCCAATAACCTGCTCTATTCACTGTGGAGTCTTAGTCATGAAACAGCCACCAATCATCTTTATTTTCTCAGACCAACAGCATTGGCAGGCCTTGCAGTCCGAAGATTCGAGTTTCACGACACCGCATTTAGACCGGTTGAGCAGGGATGCTTGTTTGTTTACTCAGGCCTTCTGTACCACGCCGCAGTGTTCGCCGAGCCGCTCGTCTTTATTGACGGGTTTGTATCCATCGAAAACGGGGGTCTGGGGTAATGTTGCTGCGGCGGGTGGAGAACCGCTGCGAGGAGAAAATATCGGCAGCATGCTGCAGCGTGTTGGCTATAAAACGGCCTATTTTGGTAAATGGCATTTAGGCAAAGAAGCAATTGGCATTGCAGGTTGGGATGAAGATTTTGGGGTAACACAGGCCGAGCAGTTAAATGATGCAGAGGTGACGCGACGGGCCTTGGCATTTATTGATGCTATGGAATCTAGCGATCAGCCCTGCGCGTTGTTTTTGTCTTATAATAATCCACACGACATTTATCATTTTAAGCGCGATGTCCCTGATGAGCTTGCAAGTCCGGACCTGCCAGAAACCTGGCATAAGCAGACGTTTTCAAGCGTGCCGCCGATTCAAGAGCAGTTTATGCGTGAAGATCAAGGTAAAGTGATTGTTGATGAGCGCGAAGAGCTGTGGCAGCACTACCGAGATTTTTATCGGATGAAAACAAAAATGTATGATGACGGTCTTGGCCTAGTGCTGGATGCCTTGCGTGGGCGTGGCCTCTATGATCAGAGTCTCATTATTTCTACCTCTGATCACGGTGATATGGATGCGCAGCATAAGCTGATATTTAAAGGCCCATTCTTATATGATCACTTGATGCGGGTGCCGTTGATAATTAAACAACCACACGCACAGTTCGGCGCAGAGATCCGACGAATTGATTTTCCAACCGTGAATGTGGACCTAGTGCCAACCTTAGCTGACTATGCAGGATTTACTGTCGCTCAAACGGACGGGCTGTCCCTACGCCCATTTTTAGAAGACGCAGCGGTTGTTCCCGAACGCGCATTTGTTATTGGCCAGTATTATTCTAAGCAGGCCTGGGTGAATCCGATTCGCATGATTCGAACACAGGACTTTAAATATAATCTTAGCTTAGGCTTTGGTGAAGAGCTTTATGACTTGAACAAAGATCCTCAGGAATTAATTAATCGGGCGCACGATGCGGACTACGCGGCGTCCAAGGCTGTGTTACGTGCACAGCTGACCCAATGGATTACAGACAACGATGATCCCTTCTTTGAGCAGCAGGCGAGTAATCGTCAAGGCGAGCCGTTAGCGCAGACTGTCAGTAACTAATGCTGCTGGGGGCATGGCACTTGTACCAAAGCTTAGCTGCTTAGAGTCGCAGGCATTCCGTTAAGGAATAATTTACGGAGCCGCATTCATGGACCTAACAGTGCTCATTGAGCCCCTCAGCGGACAGCTGGCCATTCTAGCCGGTGCATCAGTGCTGGTGACGATTTTGGTGCATATTCTATGTGCCGTTTGGGTGTCGCGCGCAAGCCGGCTTTACGTTGTTGAGGTGCACCGAGATTTAATCATTTTGCCACGTTTTTTGTGGATCCTAGTGACCCTTGTCACGGGCCTCTTTGCGGCATTGGGATTTTGGCTGTGTCATTGTTCAACGTTAAATCCACGTGTGAAGCATTACTAGGCGCTCCATGATGACTGAAGGCCAGAGAAATAATCCGATGCATGGGGTGAAGCTAGAGCAGATTGTCCGTGCTTTAGAAGAGCATTTTGGTTGGGACGCCTTAGCACTGCGTATTTCCATCAACTGCTTTAAGTTTGACCCGTCGCTTAAGTCTAGCTTGGCGTTTTTGCGCAAGACACCGTGGGCTCGCGAAAAAGTTGAGGCGCTGTATATGGAAACCTTTATCGACGGAGCGCGCCCAGCAGCAGAAAACCCATGGGGTAAGTCTGCCTCGGATAGCTAAGGCACAGAAGCTGTATCCTGATTCTGATGTAGTGTCCTGATGTAGTGTCCTGATGTAGTGTTCAGATGTGGTTTTCTGACGGAGGACAAGCTGGTGTCATCTAGACGGGCGCCAGACAAATTGTGTTTTGATTTAAAGCCAAGCTCCTATTCTTAGTAATGTGAATAAGAGCTCATCCCCATGTGCCGATATTCTTGCATTGCGGGATGGGACTGGGTGTTCCAGAAGCGTCTTGCAGTCTGACTATTAAAAGGAACTGGTTCTCGATGACAGAACAGAGTGGTACTGAAGAGACCGAACATAAGTTAAGTTTACGGCATCTACGCATTGAAGACTACGCAGATATCAAAGAGATTATGGATGATGTCTACGCGGGTCTGGGCGGAGCTTGGCCTGAGAAGAAATTCCGTTCACAATTAACTGTTTTCCCTGATGGGCATATCGGCATTGAAGACCATGGTAAAATAGTAGCTGCGGCATTTTCTGTTATTGTTGACTATGATAAATTCGGTGATCAACATACCTATGATGAAATTACTGGCGATGCTTATTTAACCACGCATGACCCCAAGGGTGATGTGCTTTATGGTGTTGATGTGTTTGTGTCTGCAGATTATCGCGGCATGCGTTTAGGGCGGCGCTTGTATGAGTGTCGCAAGGAATTATGCCAGAATCTGAATTTAAAGGCAATTGTTGCTGGTGGCAGGATTCCGAACTACAAAGACTTTAGCCATGAGTTGACCCCACAGGCTTATATTGATTTAGTTAAGAAAAAAGAAGTCTATGACCCCATTTTGACTTTTCAGTTATCAAATGATTTTGAGGTAAAGCGTGTCTTAAAGGATTATTTGCCAGAAGATCGGGAGTCAAAGGGCTATGCGACGCTCCTTGAGTGGAATAACCTCTATTACGACCCTGAAAAAACCCCATTAATTGGCGCGCCGCGTACATCAGCACGAGTCGGCTGTGTACAGTGGCAAATGCGTACCTTGAAATCTGTTGAAGACTTAATTCAACAGGTAGAGTTCTTTGTTGATGCATTATCAGATTATCAATGTGACATTGTTTTGTTTCCAGAGTTTTTTAATGCGCCGCTAATGGGTGTTGGTACCCATCGCGATACCTATGATGCTATTAAAGACTTGGCGGTTTATACCGAAGAGATCGTTGAAGCGATTTCGAAGTTAGCGGTTTCGTATAATATCAATATTATTGCCGGTTCGATGCCGGTTTATGAAGAAAGCGCCCTCTACAATGTGGCGTACTTGTGCCGTCGTGATGGCACCTTGGAGTCGCAGTATAAATTACATCCCACGCCATATGAGAAACGTTCGTGGTTGATGGAGGGCGGTGATGCGCTGAAGGTATTCGATACTGATTTTGGTAAAATTGGTATCCTTATTTGTTACGATGTTGAATTCCCCGAATTGGCCCGCGTGCTCTGCGAGCAAGACATGCAGATGCTGTTTGTGCCGTTCTGGACTGATACCAAGAATGCCTATCTACGTGTGCGTTACTGCGCTCAGGCTCGTGCCATTGAAAATGAATGTTATGTCGCCATAGCAGGCAGTGTCGGTAATTTGCCTAAAGTAGACGGCGCTGATATTCAATATGGTCAAACGGCAGTGTTTTCGCCATCTGATTTTTCCTTTCCGCATGATGCGATAATGGCAGAAACGACACCGAATACGGAAATGACATTAATCGTAGATCTTGATTTGGATAAATTGACTAAATTAGAAAATGAAGGTTCTGTACGGAATTATTTAGATCGTCGCCGTGATCTCTACAAGATCGATTGGCTTGGGTCTTAGGTGCTTATCCGACGTGTCTAATAAAAAGCGCAGCCTAGTGGCTGCGCTTTTCAGTTTTATAAGCTGTTAGGCGGCGAAGCAGCGCTTGATCATATCAATACTCAGTTGAATTCCGAGAAAACGATCTTGTTCATTGGATTCATACTCAATGACCCAAGGCCCATGGTAACCATGCCGCATGACGCTGTGCGCCATGCGATAACTGTCCCATTCTGTTTGTTCGCCACGAGCATCAAAGGCGTGCGTTTTCGGATGAATAATGCAGGCACGGTGTACGCTGCGTTCGACGGATTCGTAACGTTTGTCTGCGGGCCAGTTACCAAAATCTAGCACTTGTTTGAAATTATCTTTGGCAACCAGTCGATACACTTCATCAAGGGCATCGATGTTGCCACTGATGCCACCATGATTTTCAATGACCATGCAGATGCCTTTTGTAGCGGCATAATCACAAAGAGTGCTAAAGCTATCCGCACAGCGCAGGATTGATGCGTGGTCTGGATTATGCAGCTCGCCGCCTGTATTATTGCGGACGCAGGGCGAGCCCAGTTGCGCGGCAATATCAATCCAAGTTTGGGTGCGCTTTATGCAGCATTGTCGCAGTTCCTCATCATCACTAGCTAGGCCAGCACCAAAACTATTTTCGTGCCCTTTTTCAGTCCACTGTTTTCGTTCGGACTCAGGAACATAGCTAAATTTTAGGTGATCATCAATTGCAAGATTGACGGGCTCGATCTCATAGGCGCGCAAGGTTGCGGCTAGCTGTTCGATGTAAGTAGGGTCGAGCGATGAGAAAAAATGATTATTTAATTCAACATGTTTCAGGCCAAAGCCACGGACGGCGGCACAGAAGGCAGACCAGTCCATGTGACCATTGTGAAAGAAGGTATTGAGTGACCATGAGGAAATTGCTATGCATTGCATGCGCTGACTCCTGAAGCATGTAGCTGGGTCCAATCGAAAATTGAACACAG
>CBDUFM010000009.1:0-14228 GCA_965366325.1 uncultured bacterium | reverse complement strand
ACGATAGCCTCCCTTTAGGTACTGTCCCGTCCGAATACCAGAAACCGCCGTTTCAGAGCGTCCGCCAGCTGCGTCAACAGAGGCTAAATGCCAACCATTCAGATTACTTTTGTCTTTATCAGCATGCGACCATTTTAATATCTCAATATCGTCAGCTGTGTAACCACCATCTTTACTCCATTTAAACGATCGAGCCCAGCGTGTATTTTGATTCGCATACGTGATCGAATCACCCATATGAAGAACAACGCCTTCGGTTCCTTTAAAATTCTTAGCTACCTTTTTCATTGCCGCAACATAATCCCAAGACTCCTTCTCTGGGCTAAACTCACTCGCAAACGCAAATGAGCTTACCAATAAACAAATCACGCAGATGGCCAAATATTTCATGCTCTATTCCTAGATCATAGGTTAAGGGTTGATATAGAATTAAATGATATTTTCATTACTGACTAAGTTGCGGACGTTCCGCGTGTCGATCTCTTCAATCGGTTCGGTTATTTTAGCATATAAGCTTGGCCTGCGCGCCATAACATGACTTCCGGCTAGTGTATTTTTTCGTGCAGAACGTGGCAAAACAGCGACCGCCATGCCATCTTCTGCCTCAGTCGTTTCTGCTAAAATAACACCCTCTGGGTCAACAATCATATTACAGCCGACGCGCACCTCTGGGCCATCTATACCAACCCCGTTTGAAAACACATAAAAAAGGTTATTATCATAAGAGCGACATGGCAGCCACTTTGTAATCCACTGATATCCCTTAGGTCCCAAAATCGCCTGTCGCATTGCCTGAGGGTTTTTATGGCGATTATGCCACAGATCCAAAGGGATCCGACCCATACCAGCCTTTTCAATATCAAAGCCACCCGTCTGATGCGGCGCGAATATTATTTCCGCGCCCTCAAGGGCTAGTACGCGCGCATTTTCTGGTAAGTTATTATCATAACAAATGAGAATTCCGCAGCGCCAGCCACACAGCTCAAATGTTGTCAAGCTGTCGCCCTGAGCGATATACGTATTCTCAAAAGCATGCACCTTCCTATACGAATGAATGAAACCCTCTGGACCAACAACCACGTAGGTATTATAGGCAACATCATCACCGGATTCCAATATTCCGTACAGGATATACATCCCAGTTTCTTTAGCCTTTTTGTGTACAGCCTCAAATAACGGACCGTCAACGGGCTCAGCAATAGCGAGAATAGTGTCCCTTGATGATTGGGTTAAAAAATGATAACCCAAGGTGCACATCTCTGGGAATGCGACCACATCAACACCCTTACGATGCGCCTCATCAATATGATGATACATCTTTTCTAGATTAGCCGCTTTATCATTCTCAGCCATTTCGAACTGTACACTGGCAATTTTGAGCGCCTCTTTGCTGGTCATTGCATTTTCCTCACATACTACGATTTAGTGAATATTTTAATGTCTTTATAGATCGCATGCTTCTGCCACATCTGACGGATACCAAATGGGCCGGATTCCGTCGGCTCAACCGTACTGATATCCCAATGGTGGTATAAGGCCTTGCCGTCACCCGTAATTTCCATAACCAACTCATCACGGGTTTTAATAAACGTGCTTGCGTAGGTTATTCCTGGCACAAACAGACCCGTCTCAAAAATGGTGCCGTCCACTTCCATCTGATCAAAATCACGATCTTCGCGCACCGGATAACGACGTACACGTATATAATCATCGGGATCATCGTTTTGATTACCGAAAGCCGCAAAGCTAACATGCAGCATATCCATATTCTCAAAATAGGTTTTCATCCACGGCACTTCACGCAAATGAGCCCAACTGTGAATGTCCTTGACATAGGCACCATCACCAGTGCCATTCGCATGAAAATACAGGATACACACACCACGATTAACGGTATCCAATCGCGTAAAGTCAAACTGCACTTTCATATCACCCGTAAAACTTTGCTTGGTCCATAAAACTCCATGATGCGCATTGTCGCCAGCTTCAGGACCCGATTTAAACGACAAACCATCTGAAGAATTTGTCACTTCACATTTTTTACCGTCTAACGACCACTGATCCCGCCAGTCGCCAGCACCGCTATCGTCCAAGGCAAGATGCCAGCTCGCCTGATTAAGTCGATCAAAGTGTACCTTCATTACCGCAGGGTCTTTATTGAGAGACGGCTGATTCAATGTTATTCTCCCCAATAGTAACGGTGTCATCGCAATTGAATGGTTCTTCGCCATGGAGGCGCAGCGTATTGCCTTCCACCAAAGATTCTTGGCTTATATGCAGCATCTGAATTGCCGGAAAGCCCTTTCGTATCTCAGACTCTATTTCATTATTAATAACTTTGACGTTATTACCGTGGTCTACTTCAATCGCCTTGTTACTACCACCTATAATCGTATTTCCACTAATCACTGAATCACGAATATGATAAATGCTCTTTTCTTGACCCGAAGGGTTCCCCAAGGAGACCCCCTTATCGCAATGATAAAAATGATTATTCTCTACGCGAACATTGTCGCAAAGGTGCCAAATAAAGACCGACCCTCGACCACCACCGTTCTTCCCGCGGATGCCAATAAAGGTACAGTCAGCAACTGTGAAATTTTCGACATTCATCAAATCCATGCCAGCAATATAATCGCCGTCAAAACCATCTTTATCATTTTTCTTAACCGTATCTGCAACAAATAAGCAGTGTCGCACCTGACCATTCCGTGGTCGTACCCATTCAATGCGCTCGTGGTTCGCTAGATCATGACCCTCCGGCACTTTATCATCAATGCGATCAGCGCCTGTGCCCTTAAGACCACGTGCCCAAATATTATGAAACTTGACATTATAGATCTGTAAATCATTAACACGGCCATCACCAAAAAACAAAATTCCGTACTTGGGGTTATTTGCCAAGGTTAAGTCCGCAATACATACTTCACGCGCTTGTGTTATTTTAATAATGGCAGATGCACCGATTCTGGTGCTAAATTTCAAGTTCGTATCATCAAACTCCATCCCACTATCTAAGATTACATCATCACGATTACCGGTTTCGCCACGGATAGTCACACGATGCGTCATCAACATACAATCACGCGGCATCATGTAATGGCCCTTAGCAATAAGGATCGTTGAATGCTCTTCAGCATCTTCAATCGCGCGTATAATATCTAAAGCCGTATCCACACGGACTATTTTTCCTGTAGCCGCTGGCAATGGCGGGGCGACCTTAATCGACTGTATAATATCCTGATAGTTAGGTACATCACTCATGTTCTATTCCTCTATGCGTATCTTATTGAGATACCGTTGATTCAATATGGTTATCGCCAATGGTGACTTGTGCATCACAATTGAACGGCTCTTCACCATGCAAACGAATGCGATTACCTGCCACCATAGCATTATCACTGATATGTAAGACCTGAATTGCTGCGAAATCCTTTCGCACATCAGATTCGATATGGTTTTGCAAAATCTGAACGTTATTGCCGTAATCCACTTCTATCGCTTTGTTGCTGCCACCGATAAAGGTATTATTTCGAATGATCGAATCACGTATATGGTAGTCGCGCTTATCTTGCGCAGATGGATTTCCTAGCGAAACGCCTTTATCACAATGATAAAAATGGTTGTTTTCGACTAGGACATGATCTGCGTGCTGCCAAATAAACACCCCGCCACGTGCACCACCATTTTTACCGCGAATGCCAACAAAATGACAATCGGCAATAGTAAAATGATCTACATTCATCAGGTCCATACCAGCGATATAATCGCCATTGAAGCCATCTTCCACATTCTGCTTTACGGTATCCGCAATAAACAAACAATGTCGAATCTCACCATTACGAGCACGTACCCATTCGCGAAATTCCGCCGTATTCACATCCATATGCTTAACCTCTTGTGCATCAATGCGATAGGATCCGGTCCCCTTTATGCCGCGTGCCCAAATATTATGAAACTTAACGTTATACACCTTTAATCCGTGCACACGACCACTACCAAAAAACAGAAGCCCATATTTAGGACTATTGGCCAAGGTTAAATCGGCAATCGTCACATCGCGCGCTTGCATAATTTTAATAATGGCTGGGTCCTGGAGGCGTGTTTTAAATTGTGGGTTTCCATCATTAAATTCTTGGGCCAAATCAAGAATAACATCATCACGATTACCAGTTTCACCTCGGACCGTTAGGCGATGTGTGCATAATCGCACGTCACGTGGCATCACATAACGACCCTTCGCAATGAGAATCGTCGACCCCTCATCAGCGTCTTCGATCGCACGAACGATAGCGATCGCCGAGTCAACGCGCACAACCTTGCCCGTTGGCGCCGGCAAGGCCGGCGCTGCTTTAATCGACTGTATTATCGAATCATAATCTGGGACATCACTCATCGCAATTTCCTGACCGTGTAACGAGATTGGCCTATCGTGACTTAAAGGTATCTATGACAGGGCCCTGCGGCGTTACCTGTGGAGCCATATGCGTGTGTCCGATATCCGGTAGATTCTGCATATCAGATTTTGGCAAGGACCAATCAACCAGCGCCTCTTTAAACGCAGGTTTTTTCTGGGACACAGCCGCTGCTACCGCAACGCGTAATTTCCACAACGATTCAGGATCTGCCTGAGCAAAGCGAATCTTACCGGCATCCGTCTCACTCGTCTTATGAATGGTCGCGTTTAAATCTACGGCTGCATGTAACGCATTTGCAAGCGCAAAATGATCTGCTTTATACACGTCCTTATACCAAGTCAGATACTCAATGTCCTGCTGTCCACGCGTAAACGACTTGAGTCGAATCGAAGCCTTCACTCCACTGTCATGTGAGTAAAATAATCCGGTCTTTGACCCATTGAGCCAATCTTTTTCAGTCGCCATTGTTTGCCATGGCAAAATACCCGTTCCACCCTGAGCCCAAGTCAACAGGGTCCATGCCGCCGGCTGCGTATTTGGCTCATCGACCTGATTCGCTGAACCATAATTTCCAAAATAGTTATCGTGCCACTGACGGACTTCGTCATGCTTTTGACGTATCTTTTGTGGGCTAGCGCCACCCATAATCAAACGGTCACAGACACCCCACATCGTCTCACGGCCATGCTGTCCGTATGAAATATCTGTACGATAAATCATTTTAGCATCACCCTTAACTGGGTCCACCGCTTCATGAAATAAAATACCAAAATAGCGCAGCGCCCAAAAATCCTGAATGCCACATGGTTCGTCAAGAATCCACGGACATACTGACTTTGTATTCGTATTTCGATAATAGATCTTATTATTGAGATAGAACTCTATAAAAGTGTCATGATAACCTTTTTCATCTATATGTTTAGCCAATGCCGCATAGGCCTTTTTATTTTTTTCAACATAACTCTCTGTGAATGCCGTGTCGGCCCAATAATTAGACTTATATTCACCCACTATATTCACCGGCCAATTTTCGTTAAACGGCGTATAAATAACATGCACGGGAGTTTCCCCGCGAGGCAAACCCTTAAATGCCGACCCATCCAACAAAGGACCGATATGTTGATCAAACCATTCCCAGTTTTCAAAATCTTCGCCATTAAATTTCAAAGGCCACGCAGAGCCGCCACTCCAACCATAGGGAAGCTGATTAAGCACCAAACGGTGCTTATGCGCCATACGGTGCAGTTCATAATTATTGCGCAGATTGAATCTATAAGAATTCATTTCACTTATAAACGACAAGGTATTCGGCAAGGTGAAATCCCACACGTGCAAATCTACCGCCAAGCTTAAAGATTGATCACCCACAGAAATGGTAATTGAATTTTTCGAATCACCGGCCTGTGCCGCATGCGGGACATAGACTTCACAGAGTACCGTGTGGTATTTCTGATCAGCCACCTGCACTTTACCCAAACGCGTTGGAATAGTAATCACACCATCAACAGGGAATAAGGGGTCGGGCATCGCGCCTGCAGGGCTGCCGACATACGCCGACTCATAAAGGTCCGCCTGAATACCTTCTTGAAAATCCGTTGTAATGCGAATCTCATCTGATTGACCCGCTAAAACAATCTGAAACCAGACGAATTCATTTTTTGCACAATGTAAGCGAATCTTCTTATCAACGGCACTGAATAAATGATTTCCGCCCAAGTAACCCTTCGGGTGTTCAGGAATCAAGGTCCCGCGCACGGGATCAACCTTGTCCAGCACGTCTATAATGCCAACCTGTACGCCGGCTACTTCGGGTAAATCTGTTGATGGTTTAAATGCTGTGAGTGTTGTTGAAAGAGGTGAACGCGCTTCGGCTGCCGACAGCAGCAGCTCGCGCTCAAATGCAACGCTACGGTTACCAGCAGCATCAACCGCCTTAATGCTAACACTTATTTTTTCGCCAGCAGCAAAATCCAGATCCCGTATATGCATGCGACATTCTGCCCCAGCCCTACGTGCCATCGGGATTAAATACCGTGGGAACGCCTGCGTCTTACCTGCAGCATTGGTGTAGCTAACATCAAAAGCAATCGTCCCCGCATCACCATTATCCGCTGGTACAATCCATTTAAGCATCGCCTCACCAGGTGCATAACCGTCAGTGATAACCTGTGAGTAAACTACTGGGTTCGGCGCTTCTTCATCAACGCCGTTTGTCCATACTTCGAGATACGGCGCACTATCCGTACCGTTGTGGCGTGAATAACAAAAGCGATTCGGGTAAACCTTATGATGAAAGACATTATCTTTATCTGACCACTCAGATCCAACTTCATCATTTACGGCAAAACCAGCGCTCACACCTGCAACACGCGCAGCGACAACTTTCGGATCAACCGCAAGCTGTTGCCAGCCGCCAGCATCTGGCTGCGAACAATCTGCAAATTTCCATGTGGTGTGACCAAAACCAAAAACCACATCTAAGACATTGCTGCCTGGGAATGCCCAATCACGCTGCCCCAAGGCCGCTTGATTGTAACTGACTTCCCCCTCCACCTTGGTATACATTTCCGTGGCACTGCCTTCTTCCCATGCCGTCGCCATTGATGAAACACCAACGCGATAAAAAGTATCTTGAGGCGACGCATTTCTCACATGCAGCAGCGCGCCCGTTACTATTTTGCCCTTTAAGGCACTTGTATCGACATCGAAAATAAAGAACTCTTGACGACCCTTTAATTTTAGGCGATCAGATTGACCACAATTAGTCAGACGTTCTTCGCCTACCTCAGACAGAATATCATCTTTTGTAAAATAGATTTTCTGTGATTGCCCCTGTGGAGGCCACGTTGTCTTGGGTGCACTTGAAGCCGTTTCGTAAGCCGCGGGCAATCCCTGTGCGGCAACTGTTTCCGGCCAATTATCAGCCGCGGCGAGCAATGTGGACAGGGACAAGAGAGCTAGGCTACAGATATATTTCATTATTATTCCTGGGATAATTAAAGTATTGATACTAAAGTATTGATGCTTTTGCTGGGTTCGTCAGTATTTCTGACTCAACCACTCTACGCACCATGCCCTTATGCATGCCTTCATCAATTTGACGCAGCAAGGCATAACTCTCGACGCCAATGGCAGAAAATTGACACGGCGCTAAATAACGCGCACATGGCATCATATCCTCTGCCGTTGTTTCGCTGGACCAGGTAGCGATATCAACCGGTATATTCAAACTCTCAAATACCTTAGAAATGGTAATCCCATCCTCTGCAACGACCGCAGTTGGTGGTGGATTATTTTCTAAAGCGGTCTCAACGCATTCCCTTAAGGTTTGCTCAGCGCCATAACTGCGCATATATAAATTTTGACTGGGCTTCACACCCATTGAGCGGCAACCCAAACGCCACCCCGTATATCGCTGGCGACGACACAAATCGAAACGCGAATTAGTCTGATCAAGACCACCAATAAACCAAACATCTTTATGGCCATCTTCGATTAATCGCTTGGTCATATCGAAGCCCGATGCTTCATTATCAAAATACACAGAATGCACACCAATATCGGTCGCATCCAAATCCGTCGCGATTATAGGAATACCAAGCTGCTTCAAAGAAGAAATCAATCCGAGATTCACTACATTCACCAACATCAAGACATCGACTTCATGACGAATTATATCTTGCAAATCAAAGAAATTATATTGTCCACTGCTTTTTCGTTTTGCCTGAAACAAAGTAATATGCTTATCGTCTTCGAGCGCCTGTGTTTGAATTGACTTCATTAATGGACCAAACATCCCGTCCGATAGTCCCGGGATACCCATACCACAGAGCATGCCAATATGTTTGGTTTCTTTGTGCACTGGCGCAACAAAGGTGCCGCGCCCCTTTTGTGAATACAATATTGATTCATCGCATAATTCGGCCAACGCACGCTGAACCGTCGCCAAACTAATTTCATAGGTGTCACATAAAGTACGCATACCCGGCAAGCGCTCGTGCGCCGTAAGCAGACCCTCTTTCACCTGCATTTTGATAAGATGTTTAAGACTTTTGTATGATTTACGGCCCGTAGGGGTTGAGGGTAAGACGTTTTCAATCATTGTCCGAATCCTTAGAGCAGTTAAAGTATTTTATAACAGTCATGTAATTTCATAACGGTTAAACGTGTCTTTACTGGCCAATTTATAAAGTTTACATGGATAAAGTCAATACAATATATGACAAATGTTTTTTTATATAACACTCTAAAGAGGATCGAAACTAGTGAACAGTCCGTCCTATACAGCACAATCGCCTAAGTCTTGTACCCAGCTGTAATTCCGCTTCGGCCCCTAGGTAGCGCCCGCAATTTCGCCCATCAAACAGTATAAGCGCACCCTACAAACAGCACTCTGCTAGCCCACCGGCCCTACCCGCGTGCGCTTACCAATAATCCATAACAGTCGTCAACACAGCACGCACAGCATCATTCGCAACTGATTTGAATACCAGTCATCAACACATCCCTGGGCCTATCCACCGGAAGCGTGTGCATCAAGCGCTCACCGTCAGCCACCGACACACATTCTTCACTACCATCGATTTGATAGATCCAGGCTGCACGCACAGACTCACCATTATCAGCATTGGCTTTCTTCACCCACAACTCATTGTCGTGTGGCAACAAACGCGGCTGCACATGCATATTATGCTGAAAACTGACACTGATATCTAAACCCTGCATGGCCAAGCTGGGATCATCATGATGACTCACCATGTCCACCCTGATCCAAAATTCGCGCAGTCCCTGTAAACTAGACTTCCGCTCACGCCATTCACGCTGGCCATTACTGCAGGTACCCCAATGCGGTGCATGCGACTTAAGTGGCATCGGCCACCAACTCCGACGATCATCTGTGCTAATGCAGATGCCGAAATAGTCGTCACCCGCACCCTTCACATCATAATCAATATTTAAATCAGAAATTAAATAAGGCGTTTTAATGTGGTACCACACTTCCGTAAATTGATGTGCGCCACTCGGTCGCAGCGCGCCATTTTCAATAACCGCATTATGCTGTTCACAGGTAACAGAAAGCCCCTGCTGCAAGGGCTTCCATCGCACAGCACCAGCGCCATGCCAACGCACCGGACGCCCCTCATTGAGCTGCGCCGTTTCCTGCGTCGGCCACAGATAATTTTCCCAATAAGGCACATTGTCTTTTTGCTGCTGAAAGCCGAGCTTACTTATTGCTGTAATATCACAGTGTGAGCCCTCGCGTTTATGCCCCTCTGACAATGGCGCAACAGCTTTTGAATTTGCAAACAAAGCCTTTTCCGGTGTTTGCGGCGCAAACCCTATCGTCACCTGCATGCCACGTTCCAAAGTCCACGCATTCACCTCATTGCGCAGCGGCTGTTCAATAAAAATCTGGTCTTCACAGCGATGGCGGTGAGCGAGATTACCGCGCTCAGGATGGTGCCCCAACGGCACAGGATGCCCAGGCAAGGGGCACTGCGCCAACTGCGGATTTGCCGCTAATTCCGCACACGATGCCACCTCACCGCGTTCGTTTAAAAAATACCAGCCGCCAAAAGGGTCAAAGGCATGCCACTGCTCGACACCGTCGTCCCCCGCGTACCAACATTCATAATAGGTATGCCCCTGCTTATGCACCACGACGCGTCTCGTTTTTAATCCTGCCGATGCAAGGCACTCCGTTGCAACCCAGCCCCAAAACGTGCATTCCCCATGGCCCCAGCTCGTCAACAAAGACAAACAATCATAATTCCGCGAATAATCACCTGCGCCATCTGGGCTTTCTAAATTTTGCCCACGCATCATGCAACGCGTAAACCACGTATAAAAAGCTAGCGCTTTTTCTTTATCAGTGCTTGCACCGGACAAACGAAAAACATCCAACGCAAACTGCTTACATGATTCGTTGCTCGGCCAAGCAGCATTACCAATCCACACGCCAGAAACAGTCATAACAGATCCACCTTAACGCCCACGTTAAGACCCCGTTATCAGGGGTCAATTTATAAGACACTTTTTATTGTTATATATTTTATAAATTGTATTATTTTTAGCAATTAACAATGCGCTAAATTGTGACTAGGTTTTCTACACCTAGATCAACAGCAATACTAAGTGTTCTATTTTTTTATTATTTTCAGTATAATTTTAATTGACCAAAGTTTTACGCTCCTATCATCGTCAGCCTTAAGCAAACATCACACAAAGTCCCACTTTGTTATACTAATTATATTTTGTTATATATTGTCATGCAACCACCGCCAAACTCATCTCACAGGAGACACATCCGTGCATTACTCAAGAAATTTTTTATCTAGCAGCTGCATTGCCGTCGCTATCCTTCTCGGATGCGCCAACGGTGGCTTTGCTGAAAGCAGTGATCCCTATGTTAACTATATTAATACCAGTAAAGACTTTAAGAGGGTAAAGCAGGATAAAGACTGGGCTTATGCAGCTTGGCCAAGCTGGTTCTACATGCCATGGTACTACCAGTGGACGATTGGATTCACCGATAAAGCTGCTGATTTCTGCAAAGAAAATGGCTACAATGGCGCTTTTATCGATCACGGACGCGCTCAGAACTTAGACTGGATTAACAAGCACAAGCTACGTTTCTACAATGACCACACTGCAGGCAAAGGTGACCTACTCATTCGTCACTACAGCAATGAGGAGGTCGAATACCTAAAGAAAAATTTACCTGGAACAGGCATGCGCAAAGTTCCTATCAACGACTCGTTATTTAAAAAACTCAGCGAAACCATCAACAAGAACACTTCAGAAATAAAGAAATCCCCCTACCGCTCTGCTTATGCACTAGACGATGAAATTAGCTGGGGGTCCTTTGTTCGTCCCAGCATGTGGCGCATCACCGACGACGGCACTTACCGTGCCTGGTTAAAAGAAATTTACGGAAAGAATAACGCCCCAGCAAATCCGGGTTGGATTAGCTACAACAATATACGAAAAAAATTATCGACATGGAAATTAAAAGACATTGATTGTCACCAGTTAATGGATCAGTGGACCTTTAATGACTCCCATTGGAATAATTTTCTTGGTGACCTAGTTGAATATTCAAACTCAGTTGACCCAGCTACTCCAGTAGGCTTCGTCGGTGCGCAATCACCTAACACCTTTGGCGGCTTTGATTACGCAAAGGTCATGCGCAAAATTCAATTTATTGAAGCCTACGGCCTAGACGACACACAGAATATCGTGCGCTCTTTCAATCCCAAACAGGCGCTACCGACCGTTTCAACGCACTTTCATCAAAGCGTTAATGACACCACTTGGCAAGTTTGGTACGGCCTCGCAAAAGGCAATCGCGGACACATCGGTTGGGTCAAAGATTGGTTTGACGGCGAAACCCCCAAAGACTGGCATGCGAAAGTCGCACCACATTATAAGGAAATTGGACAAAAGTTAAGTCCTCTAGTTGCAAAATCTGAATTCATTGATGATAATGTTGCCGTCTACTACAATCATGCTTCCATTCAAATGGGCTGGATCTTCGACGCTGCTGCACATGGTGGCACATGGCCGAACAGAAATGGTGATGCAGCCCGCAGCACCTACCATTTAGTCACCCGCGCTTGGAGAAAAATGCTTCAAGACGAGGGCCTACAATTTACACACATCAACTATGCGGATGTCATTCAAAACGGAATCCCCTCCCGCTTCAAAGTTCTCATCTTACCAGCGACTTACTGCCTATCTGACGCCGAAGTGAGCGAAATTAAAAAATTTGTCAAAAATGGCGGAACTTTAATTAGCGATTTCTTACCCGCTGTATTCGATCAACACGGAAAAGCACGAACCAATGGCGGCGCTCTTGATGAGGTATTTGGCATCAAGCAAAACATGGATATTACACAAAAAGATGTATTCACTGATGGTCTCTGGGTTGAAGTCAATCAAGACCACACCTGGCGAGAAGCGGGAAAATTTGAACTATTCCTCACGAAAGGCAACACCTCCATCAAAGATGCATGTGGATTCAATAAAGCAGTACGCAACATGGCAATCAATACCCATAATAAATTCGGCAAAGGCCAAGCCTATCACCTCAATCTATCACCACAGTGGTACAATGCCTATCGTCAATCAGGTGGATTTAATGCATGCAAACAACGCTCCACCTTTATGAATCCTGTAAAAAGCGCTGGCGTTAAACGCTGGGTAGAAATTGAAGGCGCTGCTGAAGCTGAATTTGGCTATGAAATTGTATACTGGAAAAAAGACGGCAGAACCATCCTCTTCGTCGTGTCAAACCCAGACAGCAGCAAAACCGCCCTCGGTGGCGGCAACTCGGTTGGGTTAAAAACAGCTAAATTACCCATTACGCTCAAATTCGACAAAGCCATAAAAAACGTTGTCAATGAACGTAGCGGGGAAAAACTCAAAAACGGCTCCTCATTTAAGCTTGATTGGCAACAACAAGAGGCCGTTGTAATTTCCTTTGATGGCCACCCTTAAACCTATACCACTAAGCGAAAACGACTCTGCAGGGCAGCCAATATTGGCTGCCCTGCCTAATGAATCAGTACACAAGCACGCTCAATACACAAACAACTTTCGCAAAACCGATTCCAATGATAGCTTAGCACATGCAAGAGAATAAACACAGCAATGAGCAAGCACACACTGAATTAATTCGCGCCGATATCAAATGGAGCCCAATTCAAAGGTCTCTCTTTATTGGCACGCTACTCGGCTCGGCATGCCTTGCCGCGCTTGATATAGCACTCTTTGTCTGGCTGTTTAGCCTCATGCTCATCACGCTGTATAGCATCGTTGTGAGCTGCAAAGTACTCGCCGCCCTAACTGGCGTCCTCAACCGTTTCACTATTTTCATTAGCGAAGAAACCTATACCACCCTAGCGGATGACGACCTCCCTATCTACACCATCCTCTTACCAGCATACAAAGAAGCTGGCGTTATTGAAAAGCTCATCACTAATATCGGCGCACTCGACTACCCAAAAGAAAAGCTCGACGTTAAACTCCTTCTCGAATTAGACGACACAGAAACGCTAGAAGCCGTACAGCAGTTTGGCATTCCTGACTGGTGTGAAGTAATACGCATCCCTGACGAAGGTCCAAAAACAAAACCCCGTGCCTGCAATGTTGGCCTCCAAAAAGCGCGTGGTGAATTTCTTGTCATCTACGACGCCGAAGACCGTCCAGAGAAGGACCAACTCAAAAAAGTCATCTGTGCTTACAAACAGCAACATGAAAAAGTCGTATGCCTGCAAGCCAAATTAAATTTCTTTAATGCCAAGGAAAATCTACTAAGCCGCTGCTTTGCACTCGAATACACCTGCTGGTTCGATCTCTACCTACCAGGACTACATGCGATTCGCGCTCCAATTCCATTAGGGGGCACATCAAACCATTTTAGAACCGATGCCTTAAAGAAACTAAACGGGTGGGATCCCTATAACGTGACCGAGGACTGTGATCTCGGCATTCGCATTGCTGAAGCCGGTTATCAAACACGGATTGTCGATTCCGTCACATGGGAAGAAGCCCCTATTTACATTTCGGCTTGGCTCGGTCAACGATCACGCTGGATCAAAGGTTATTTCCAAACCTTCTGGGTGCACTCACGCCGACCAATTACAAGCTTTCGCCGCTTAGGTGCCTGGGGCTTTCTACACATGTTCATTAGTGTCGGTGGACAAGTCGCAACCGTATTTTTCAATCCCATTTGTTGGCTGATTCTGCTTGCCTGGCTCTATTTTCGTTGGCCAATCGTTTACGTCCATTCACCATACACGCTCGTAC